>CAYONH010000216.1:0-1454 GCA_964405275.1 uncultured Candidatus Bathyarchaeia archaeon
TGCTGCTGGACGTCGACGACATCACAACAACACAATAAACCACACACATTTTTTCATCTACTCTGGAAGCCTAGGGAAAACTAGGTGAAGGCCTACTTTCTGAAAAAACCTCGATAGCCCCCGTTGTTTTAGGGTGCATGGGCTGAACATGAATGTTTTCACCTATACTTTTTTATTTTCAAACTATACCCGTATCTCTGGTGCCATCGGTGTCCGGTGACCGTAAAATCTAGCCTTTTATATCCTACGGCCACTTATGACTATCTCCGTTGCGCCTTACAGAAATTCATAGAGGGAAACCGATGAACTACGAGCAGATAGACACAAAATCCGACTTCGCCAAGCTTGAACGCGAGATACTCGAATTCTGGAAAAAGACCAAGGCCTTCGAGAAGCGCGTCGAACTCGCGAAGGATCTACCTAGCTGGTCCTTCATTGACGGGCCCATCACGGCGAACAATCCCATGGGCGTACACCACGCATGGGGCAGGACGTACAAGGACCTCTGGGCTAGGTACAAGTCCATGAAGGGGTACAACGTCCGAAACCAGAATGGCTTCGACTGCCAGGGGCTCTGGATAGAGGTCGAGGTGGAGAAGGAGCTCGGCTTCACGTCCAAGAGGGACATTGAGGGGTACGGCGTGGCTGAGTTCGTGAGGAAGTGCAAGCAGAGGGTGTTGGAGTATTCGGCCATCCAGACCGAGCAATCTATACGACTCGGGATGTGGAACGACTGGAACTCACCTGATGAGCTCCGCAAGTTGGAGAAGGCCATGGAGAGCCCCATGGACGAGACAACATATGTTGGCACCCATGGTCCTGTGACCGGCTCAGCGGAGGCCCTCGTGGGGAAGCTGGGCTCAAGGGAGATGGGAGGGAGCTACTTCACGTTCTCCGATGAGAACAACTACATGATCTGGGCCGTCCTCAAGAGCCTCCACGAGAGGGGCTGGATCTACAAGGGATTCGACTCCATGCCCTGGTGCCCACGATGCAGCACGGGGATCAGCCAACACGAGATAGTCACTGAGGGCTACAAGGAGCTGACGCACACCAGCGTTTACGTCAGGTTTCCCCTAAGGGAGCGAGAGGGTTCGCTCTTAATTTGGACCACCACGCCTTGGACCCTCACATCCAACGTAGCGGTGGCCGTCCATCCTGAGCTTGAATACGTGAAGGTGGAGTACGAAGGAGGGATGTATTACCTCTCAAAGGGGACACTCGGCAGCGTCTTTCCCGATGGAGGGTACAAAGTCCTCGAAGAGCTCTTTGGAGCCCAGATGGAGGGCTGGAGCTACGACGGCCCGTATGACGAGCTGGAGCTACCTAAGAGGCTCGGCGCACCGGAGGCCCACAGGGTCATCTTCTGGAGTGAGGTGGGGGAGGCCGAGGGAACAGGCCTAGTACATATAGCCCCCGGGGCCGGGAAGGAGGACTTCGAGCTGGGAACGGAG
>CAYONH010000216.1:1554-3372 GCA_964405275.1 uncultured Candidatus Bathyarchaeia archaeon
TTCAGGAACTGGTTCTACTCCATGCTCGCCATGAGCACCATACTGGAGAGAACGACCCCATTCAAGGTCTGCCTGGGGCATGGAACCGTGCTCGCTGAGGACGGTCGGGAGATGCACAAGAGCTGGGGGAACGCAATCTGGTTCGATGACGCGGCTGAGAAGATGAGCGCTGACGTGATGAGGTGGATCTTCTGCTCCCAGAAGCCTGAGAGCGACCTCCTCTTCGGCTACACGAGGGCTGGGGACGTCAAGCGCTTCTTCTTCATGCCACTGTTAAACGTTCACAACTTCTTCACGATCTACGCAAACCTAGACAACTGGACCCCGGACCAGAGCACGGGGCAGCTATCCGAGCTAGATAGATGGATCCTGTCTAAGCTCAACAGCCTCGTGGAGAAAGTGACGAAACTCCTTGAGGGGTTCGATGTCTACAACTCGACAAGGGATATCGAACAGTTCGTGGACATCCTGTCGAAGTGGTACGTGAGGCGTAGCCGCCGTAGGTTCTGGAAGAGCGAGGCCGACGGGGACAAGAGAGTCGCCTATTCGACCCTCTACACCTGCCTCAAAACACTGAACCTCCTCATGGCCCCCCTTCTGCCATTCTTCACTGAGACGGTCTATCAAAGGCTTGTGCGAAAAGTGGAGCCTGACGCCCCTGAAAGCGTCCACTTCAACTCCTGGCCTGAAGTGAACAGGGACCTGATCGACGAGGAGCTCATGGACAGGATGGACCTAGCCATCAGGGTGAGCAGTCTAGGGCGGGCTGCCCGTAATCAGAGCGGCATTAGGCTTAGGCAGCCACTCCAGGAGGTCGTCGTAGCGATCGATGGTGGCGATAACAGTCGACTTGATGGGCTCCAAGATCTGGTGCAGGAGGAGCTCAACGTCAAATCGGTGAGGTACACAGAAAATCCCCAGGAGCTGAAAATGCACCGTATCAAGCCTGTCCATAGTCTCCTCGGTCGTAAGCACGGGCGTAACCTACCCAAGGTTTTGGAGGCGATAGCTAACCTGGATAAGGGCTACGTCTCGAAGCTGGTCAACGACGAATCCGTTGAAGTGCTTGTTGATGGGTCACCTGTTGAGGTACTGCCAGGTGATATTGAGGCTGAGCTGGTGCCCTTGGAAGGCTACTCCTTAGCAGAGGAACCGGGGCTCCTAGTGGGAGTGAGCACCATTATCACTGAGGATCTGAAGAACGAGGGGCTCGCAAGGGACATAGTCAGACGGATTCAGGCGCTGAGGAAGGAGGCCGATTTCGAGATCGACGATGAGATAGAGACCTACTACACCGGAGACGCGGTTCTGGAGAAGGTCTTCGCACAGGAGAACGACTACATCGCAGCTGAGACGCTATCCAAGAGCGTGGTGAAAGGGAGTCCCCCCGACGGAGCCCACGTTGAAGAGTACGCCATTGAAGGTCTAAAGCTGAAACTAGGGCTGAAAAGGTTAACCTAAACCCATCCATTTTCCATTTAAAAATCGTTTCATAATTAGCTTTCTTACTTTAATGGACGAGGTTCAGCAGACCCGCTTCTTGAGCGATGGCCCTTGCCTCAGCTATCTCTTCACGCGTGAGCCTTCTCCTCAACTCGCTCCTCTCCCGGGCTCTCCACTCCGGTCGGTACTGGAACATCAGGTTGATCCTGGTCCACGGCCCCAGGCTCTCTGATATCCACTCAAGTATGGGCCGTGTGCAGCAGTCGTTGTGCCCGGGGAGGACGAGGACTCTGACTAGCAGTTCACCGCGTTCCTGCGCCGTGAGGTGATTCCTCCTGCATACATCCCAGTATCCGGGGGCGTCGGAGATCGCCT
>CAYONH010000217.1:0-1958 GCA_964405275.1 uncultured Candidatus Bathyarchaeia archaeon
GGTCCCCTGTTCAGGTCGGAGACCGTCGACGTGGAGGACTTCGACGTCTACCTGCTGGACGGGACCTATCTCGGGAAAATAGGTTTCCTGCGCACCCTCGCGTAGAGATGACTAACCCATTCTCCCGATGGCGTCGGGGAGCCTGGGATCCGATAGCACGTCGTGGCATAGGTGGCACCTGTTCACATGCGCGCTGGTTTCTAAAGTTATTCTGTATGTTCAGAACGTAGTAAACTGCTGCCAAAAAGACTCCTAGGCTGCCCATGATGTAGCTCACCGCCTGAAGAGTCGCTAACTCAACCAATCAACGTTCACCAGAATAGAGTGAGTTTGAGGTGAGGATAAGATTATGCCCCTTCTTCCCGGTGGCTCCGCTAAGCAAGCCGAAGCGAGATGAAAGGCGGATGCGCAGCATTAAAATACGTCTACATAGTATTACATTGTATACATTGGTGGTGTGTCGATGACCAAGAAAGTCATGTCGGCTCGGCTCCCGAAGGAGAAGGTGGACCTCATAGAGGAGATCGCCCGAGAGGAAAAGGTGGACAAGTCCACGGTATTGGACAGAGCCCTTGACCACTATATACGGGAATGGAAGCTGCAGAGAGCCATAGCGTCGTATGAAGATGGGGCCGCCACGCTGCCCCGGGCGGCTGAGATCGCGGGGCTTTCAGTGTGGGAGATGATCGACGTGCTGGCGAAGAGAAAGACAGAGCCCCAATACGATGTAGAGGATCTGGAAGAGGACCTGAAGGCGTTCGGCCGTGACTGATGTTCGAGGGCCAGCCGTCTCAGACTCGACTCCCCTCATCTACCTGGCCAAGATCGGCAGGTTAAGCCTCCTCAAAGGGGTCTTCAAGAGCATCTATGTTCCCGAGGCCGTGTTCGACGAGGCAGTGACGCAGGGTAAGGCGCTCAACATGATCGACGCCTTCATCATCGAGAAGGCAGTGGGAGACTGGATCATCAGGGAGCGGGTGGAGCCTGAGGTGGACGCCGAGTACCGCTTCATCGACACTAACACAAGGCTGGGCACAGGGGAGAAGGAGGCCCTCAAACTCTGCAAACAGCTCGGAGCCCGCTACTTCATCGCCGACGACCGGGAGGCTAGGAGAGTCTCCAGAATTCTAAACATCAAGCCGGTGGGCACCCTCGGCGTCCTAGTCGAGGCCTATAGACAGGGCCTGATCGCGAAGGCTGAGGCACTCCAGATACTGGAAGCCCTCATGAAAACCGGGTTTAGAATGAGTGTATCAGTGTATCGCCGAGTACTTGACGAAATGGAAACATAAACCGTGAAGTTCAACCAACCATAATCACGATTAATCAGTTGGTCCAGGGTGAGGATAAGATTATGCTCCGCCATTCTCTATTTTCTGTTTACTGTGAATGGTTATATCCGCTTCAGCTATAACCTAATCATGGTTTCTGTTGCGCCTAACGCGCGCGCCCTATCCGTAGACCTACATGTTATTCCGTTTCTATGAGACTAAACGCTTACGGTGTTAACCATGATAACAAAAATATTCCTTACCCATGAATGACGTTGAAAAGATGGACTATTTAAGATTAATATTCCTAGGGGAAATCACGACAAAAACGCTTCTCTGGTACGTTTTTCTAAAAAAAATACTATTTCTCGTTCTTCTCGATGGCGTCGGGGAGCCTGGGGTCCGACAGCACGTCGTGGCATAGGTGGCACCTGTTCACGTAGCGGTCTCCCCTTGAACCGTCGATGAGCCTGTCGAGGCCCCTCGGCCCCTCAGAGGAGAGGATCTTGAACAGGGGATCCAGTCTGGCTCTCCCCAGGAGTTCAGGTAGCCTATCAGTCCCTGCGTCTCCCAGGTGTGCGTAGTCGACGAGGCTGGCGGCAGAGCAGCACGGGAGCACCTGCCCGGAGGGGGCTATCCCGATGTCCCTGAGCACCTCCTCGCATGGGCCGTCCAAGGGGCCGTCGC
>CAYONH010000217.1:2058-3370 GCA_964405275.1 uncultured Candidatus Bathyarchaeia archaeon
ATGTTGACGGTGTCCAGCCCCGAGTCCGCCAGCTCACCGAGGCGTCTCTCAGCCTGTTTCCTCGATGTGGCCCATGAGCAGTTCGTGGCGCACTCCACCGTGAACCCCCTCTCGGAGGCGTATCCGACGAGCTCTAGGAGGGCCTCGGGCATCAGGAAAGGCTCGCCTCCCGTGAAGCTGATCCACTCCACCGTGGACACCTCAGCCGCCTGGTCTATGTAGCCCCGAGCCTCATGGGGCTCCATGCTCAGCGTCCGGTTGGGCCCGGAGGAGAACCAGCAGTGGCTGCACTCGGCGTCGCATCTCTCAGTGAGGATCAGCCCGACGCGGAACGTCTCCATAGTCTTCCCCCTGTCCCTGTAGTGTATATGAAAGAAGGATGTGGCTACTCCAGGTGGACCAGGAGTCCCTTGATGAGCCTGTTCGCCTGGTAGAAGCCGTCCTCCACGGCGTTCCTCTGCCGGAGCAGCTTAGTCCTCAGGAGGTTGAACGCGTGTGTTCCCGGCTCCATCTCCGCCAGCTCGTAGGTCTCGTGGATCCTAGGGAACGGCGTGGCGCCGAAGGTCTCCATGGTTATCTGCTCCGTGATCCCCGCGTTGGAGTGGGCGACGGGGTTGATGCACCTGGAGACCCACATGTAGCACTGGTTGATGGCCTCAGTGACCTCCCTGGATGCCTTCCTGTTCACTGCGGACTCCACCGCCCTCTCGAACCTCCTGGAGAGCTTGAGGAACTCGTCGGCCTGCGCTAGGACCGGTGACAGGCTGAAGTGCTCCCTGATGCGGTCGGCCTTCTCCTGCATCTCCTCGAGGAGATTGACGAGGTGCTCGGCGTAGGGGGTGAAGTCGAAGGGGAGGACGGTGCAGTTGGTCATCCTGAAGATGTAGTTGAGCTCCACCTTGACGTCCATGGCGAGGACGTCCACGTCGCCGTGCTCCATGGTTGCCTCCGAGGTGTGCCACCACCAGCCGCCGCCGCTGTAGTTGACGTGGGGGTCGTAGAGCTCCTTGGGCCGTGAGGAGGTGAGGCTCACGTGGGGTATCCCGGTGCCCCAGAAGCTGCCGTCCCCGGCCCGGGTCGGCCAGCGGAAGTCGGAGGCCTCGATGCCGAAGCCGGTGAGGATGCTGTCCTCCATGGCCCTCTGGACCTCGCTTATGGGGACGGCCCTGAAGATGGTGGCCCCCTTGGCCCCGGGGCTGTCGATGTTGTAGCTGCTGATGCAGTTGTATCTGAGGTCGTGCCAGAAGGCGTCGTTGTACCACGTGGAGCCGGCGTACCTGCCGATCTCGTGGCCGGGCCAGATGGCGATCCT
>CAYONH010000218.1:0-3359 GCA_964405275.1 uncultured Candidatus Bathyarchaeia archaeon
TCGTACTTGTAGTAGACCCTGGACAGATCGTTCCAGATCTCCACCCTGTTCTCCTCGGCGTCCTTCTCGATGGGTGGGAGCATCTTGGAGACCGTGTCTATGACCCTCTCCTTAAGGGCATCAACCGGGTTCTCAGATGGCATATCGTTCTTTTCCCCGCTCGTCGACTAATAAAACTTGTGCAACTGGTAAGAGGATGAAAAGTATAATTTAACTTATAATATTTTATATCAAAATTTACTATATTGTTGATAAATATCCGATATTTGCCATGTATTTGCCATGTTTTTCCTCATCCGGGGGAAAACTCATCTCGGAGACCGTCTTCTCCGTGGCACACACTCCCTTATAACCCAAAAGTACCATCCGGATGACAAATTTACCCAATAATTCGTGTTTCGATTCATTGAAATACATCATTCTCACTATACAGTCTCCGCAAGCGGATCGATGTTTATGTTCAGTGCGGATAGGATATTGCTCCTGGTATCCTCGACGTTACTGATAGCCTATATCGGTAACCTCTTCTACACGAAGACGAAGATACCCGACATCGTCTGGGTCCTGGCGTTCGGGATAGTCCTGGGGCCCGTCCTGGGGTACTTCGATAAGACCCTGTTCCTGGAGCTCGCGCCCCTGATGAGCACCTTGGCCCTCAGCATAATCCTCTTCGAGGCGGGCATAAACGCCGACATCAAGCTCCTCATAGGGAGCCTCAGAAAGGCCACGCTCCTCTCGGTCGCCACCATCCTGAGCGTAACCTTGGCGGTCGGGTTCTCGCTTTCAACCTTCATGCCTTCGAGCTTCACGCTGCTCCAGGCGATGCTCCTGGGGACCATGATCGGCGGCACGAGCACCATCGCCGTCTTCGGAGTACTCAACGGCCTCGACAAGATAGTGCCCGATATCGAGGGGACCCGCACCCTCCTGATGCTGGAGTCGGTCGTGTCCGACCCCATCTGCATAATCTCGTCCGTCACCCTCATCAGGATGATTATGATGCCGGGGGTCTCCAACGTGATGGGCTTCGCCGTCATCCTGAAGACATTCATCCTCTCATCGCTGCTGGGCTTCGCTATGGGCCTGCTGTGGGCGGAGGCCCTGGACAAGCTCAGGGGCAGGTCCCTCAACTACATCATGACCCTCGCCGTCCTCTTCCCAGCGTACATACTCGCTGAGAGGCTTATCGGTGAGGGGGGTGGACCCATGGCGACCCTGACCTTCGGGATAATGATCACCAACTACGGCTACATCGCAAGGAAGTTCGGCATCGTCCGCAACGTGAAGATCGACACCCGGTACCTGAGGGAGGTCCACGAGGAGATCGCCTTCTTCATCAAGGCCTTCTTCTTCGTCTACGTCGGGCTCATAGTAACCATCTCCACCGAGTACGTCGTCATCGGAGCGGGGGTCCTGGCCCTCATCATGCTGATCCGGTTCGTCGTCGTCTCCGTCGTCGGGAGGGCCGCCAACTTCTCCCGGCAGGAGCGGGTCCTCTCCATACTGATCTACGCCTCGGGGCTCCCAGCATTCGTCATGTCCCAGCTTCCCCTCATCTACGACCCCGGGAGAGAGAACTTCCTCGACCCCGCGATCTACCCGAACCTAGTCATGCCCATAGTCCTGGGCACCGTCCTCTTCGCCGCCATAAGCGCTCCCGTCATGGCGAAGAGGCTGCTCGCGGAAGAGTAGACTGGTGATCTGTTGAACCTCGGGACCGTCGTGGGCCTCGTCACCGCCTTCATCATCCTTCTGCTGCTGTTCCTGCTCAGCGTCATCGCGTGGGAGCTCTACAGGCGAGACTTCAGGTAACCGCGCGCACGCTGTCACCTGGGATATTCAGGGTCTTTCCCGTGCTCCCGGATGTAGTCCATGTGGCGTTCCACCACCACGGAGCTGGGAAGGACCTCGGCCCTCTCCCAGAAGTAACCGTAAAGATCACGGAAGAAGCCTACGGCCCGGGGATCCGACGCCACGAAGCCTAGGTAGTCGAACGTCCCGTCCTCGAGGGGGAACGCAATGTAGGCGGCTTTCTCTGTGGTGTACATGTAGACCCCGAAGTCATCGGCGTCGGCGACCTCAGCCCGTCCCTCGTCCTCGGCCCTGAGGACCGTGAGCTCGTCCCCCTCATCGATCTCCCGTTTGACGTCCAGCTCAGTGACGTAGCTTCTCACGGAGATGCTGCTAACCCGCACGCCCCGTCTGATGGCATCAGCGACGAGGGGCCTCACGCTGCGGGTCCTCTTGTTGATGATGGCCCAGAGGTGCTCCTCGGCCCCCTCGATGATGTCCTCGATCTCGCTTATGCCCTCCATGACGTTGGGCTTCAGCTCGCTGTGGGACAGCTCCCCTATTCGGGCCACGAACTCCGATGGGAGCTCCCTCAGCGTGTGGGTCATGAAGTAGCCCCTGTTCCCCGTGAGGAACTCCAGGGCGGGGTTGAGCCTAAGGACGACCTCCCCGAATGGCGTGAGGCCGAAGAGCCCCTCCGCGTCCTTCGCGACGAGCCCGGCCTTCACGAGCCTCGTCAGGTGCCTGTTGCACTGCTGGGTGGATACGCCGAGCTCCCTCGAGATCCCGGTGAGCTTCTCCGCCCTAACCGCCAGAAGGTTGAGGATGCTCAGTCTGTCCTCGTTGGACAGCTCGAACCAGAGGTCGCAGAGTCGCTCCAAGACTGAACTCACTCAGAATCGGGATATCCAGAATATGAACCCTTTGCATGATACATTTCACGTGCTACTCTAGATGCTATCACACGATCACGTTGGGCTGATACACGGCCTCGACCTCCTCTGGATCCCTCCTGATCATCCAGTAGCCGAGGACCTCCGCCCAGATCCCCATCGAAAGGGCCGAGACGGCCTCCGGTATGGCGACCCCGTCCCAGCTGGGCATCCATATGAGGGTGGCTATGACGCCGGAGGCGATCGAGAGGTACGCCATGTTCCTCATGCCCCTCCTCCAGGCGTGAGCCGCGAAGGCCCAGACCGCGAGGGGGAGGGTGACGAAGAAGGCGACAGAGAAATAGAGGTGGATCCTACCGGCGGTCTCGGGGAAGATCCCTATCAAAATGAGGAAGACGGAGGCGGCGAAGAGGAGGGCGAAGCTGGCCTTCCCGAATATGTCCATCTTTGTCATCTCGTAGACTCCGACCGAGAACAGGGCCAGGAGGCAGGCTGTCATGCCCAGCCCGTCGTTGAATATGACGGCCGTCAGCCCCTCCACCCCCAGGTCGCTGAGCGCGTTCCCCGTCCAGCTGAACCAGGGGGCCGTGCTTATTGCCCAGAATACCATGGCGAAGCCGAAGATGGGCGCGATGATACCGAAGTAGCCGAACCACTTGACCAGCTTGGCGTTCA
>CAYONH010000219.1:0-3347 GCA_964405275.1 uncultured Candidatus Bathyarchaeia archaeon
AGGATGCATTCGACGAGGGCGATGTCCATAGGCGAGACAGCCAGAGAAGTATTCCAGAGCATGGAGAAGGCCGGGAAAGTTCACAGCGTCTTCGAACACACTATCAACATCGTCTCACCGGATGAGAGCCTCGTCACTGTAGCCTGTAAGATGGTCGACGACTCGCCCATCAACATCAAGGTGGACTCCATACGTTTCAAAGAGATAGGTCGACCGACCGCGAGCATGCCGGTTGTCGTTAAGGATGGCAACATAATAATAGGGAACTGTTTATCGATCACAGGACTAAGGGAGGTCCCCACTTGGAGACCAGACATAACCCTCCCCCCTGAAGTTGAGGCCGATAGGATCCTCGAAGCGGTGCAAATAGCTGCTCACATGGTAGATGTTTATGGTCAGCCAGAGGGATTCAAGCCCCTCCTCCCCTATATTTTAGGTTTGGTCCACACGGAACCTGAACGTACTCCTATCAGGGGCTGGAACCCATTCGCCGAGATGGCCCTACCCCATGTTGAAGGCCTGGTATCCTGTTTCGAACTCGGTGACACCGAGGGAGCAGCGGAGGAGGCCTCCCATCTCATAGGGTTGGGCCCCGGGCTGACTCCGTCTGGCGACGATTTCCTCTGCGGTTTGCTAGGTACGCTATCCTTGGTCTCTCCATTTCTCGGAGAGCAGGGAAAGGATGTCGGCGACTTGAAAAGGACGGTCATATCGTCAATCAACGGCAGGACGAACTCCATAAGCCACGAATACCTCAAGCAGTATGCGAGGGGAAATCCGTCTGGGTCCACCTCCAAGATGATACAGAGCCTTCTAGACGGAGTAGAGTCGAGCATAGAAGATTCAATAATAAGCTTGTGCCAAGTGGGGCACTCCTCTGGCACAGACATAGCTCTCGGCGTGATCACGGCTTTCTCCATTTTGTATAGATCAATTTGTCGAAAAAATGAGGCGTAGAGAATGGTAATCGTGAACGTAGTTAAGGAGGGTAGGTACTACGACTCCGTCCTACTTCTGAGGGTCTCTCAGAGGGCCTCCGAGATTGAGGGGGTCAAGGAGGTCGCTGTGGTCATGGCCACAGATGCCAATAAACAGATCCTGAAGAACCTGGGTTTATATGAGGAGAAGCTGGACCGGATGACGTCAAACGACCTAGTGATATCCTTTGACGTCGAGGAGGATAAAATAGAGGAGATCGTCAAGAAAATAGAGGAGGAGCTGACCGGGGAGCGCAGAAGGATAGAGGAGGAGTACTTCCCCAAGAGCCTGGAGACAGCCCTCGAGAGGCTGCCTGACGCCAACCTCGTCGCAGTCTCGATCCCGGGAGAACACGCCTATAGGGAAGCATCGGAGGCCTTGGACAGGGGTCTGAATCTTTTCATCTTCAGCAGCAACGTCCCATTAGAGAAGGAGCTGGACCTCAAGACAAGGAGCAGGGGGAAAGGGCTCCTTGTCATGGGACCCGACTGTGGGACGGCTATCATCAACGGGGTAATACTGGGGTTCGGCAACGTCGTCGATAGGGGCCCCGTCGGGATCGTCGCGGCTTCGGGAACCGGCATACAGCAGGTTACCACGTTGCTCCAAAGGATGGAGGTCGGCATTTCCCACGCTATCGGGACAGGCAGCAACGACCTCTCAGATCAGATAGGCGGCATCACGATGCTCGAAGGCATCAAACGCCTTGAGGAAGATGAGGGAACAGAGCTCATACTGCTCATCTCGAAGCCTCCGGCGCCGACCGTCAGAGAGAATGTCATAGAATACGTGAAGAAGAATGTAAAGAAACCCGTCGTCGTCAACTTCATCGGGAGTGAAGTTAAGGTCTCTGAAGACTCGGATATAATCTACGCGCATACGTTGGATGATGCCGCTGTAAAAGCGGTGAATATCCTGAAGGGAGAGGAGTATCGCCGACAGAAGTACAGCCGATCCCTCGATTCGTTGATAGATCTAGCGGAAGATGAATGGAAGAATCTCTCCGATGAACAGAGGTATATCCGGGGCCTCTACTCGGGAGGCACCCTGTCCTCTGAGGCACAGCACATCCTGAAGGACCTGATAGGATACGCCTACTCGAACAGCCCTCTGGATCCCGAGTATAGTCTCGTTGACCCCTACAAGAGCCGTGGACACACTTTCGTCGACCTAGGGGGAGAGGAATTCGTGGCGGGAAGGCTACACCCCATGATAGACCCCACCATCAGGAAGCAGAGGATACGCAGAGAGATGGTAGACCCGGAGGTGGCGGTCCTATTGCTGGACGTAGTCCTCGGGTATGGATCCAACGACGACCCAGCGGGAGCGCTGATCCCGGAGATCGTTGAGGCAAAGAAGGCGTTTGAAGATAGGGGGAGGTACCTCCCTGTGGTCGCTACCGTGGTTGGCACGGAGTCCGATCCCCAGAAACTCACTGAACAGGAGGAAAAGCTTAGGGAGGCCGGCGTAGTCGTCCTGCCGAGTAACGCTCAGGCTGTTGCCGTGGCTGGACTTGTAGCATTGAGAGGATCGGGGATAGATAAGCTGAGAATGGGGTACGGGGGTGGCGAAAGGTGACGGATTTACTCAAAGGGGATCTCAGGATCGTAAACATCGGGATAATAGACTTCTACGAGGTCTTTAAGAATCAAGGCGTCAAGGTGGTACAAGTCGATTGGCGACCACCTGGGACAGCTGACGCCGATCTCGACAAGCTTCTAGATGATATTTTTTAAGAGCCATTATAAAATATAACCAAAATAAGAGTAAGACGCATCAACTACCAAAATTATACTTTTGGAGGATGTAGCATTCGAATATTAAAAATTGAAGTTGTTGATTGTCCTGATAACCCCCTTTTTATTCCCATTTTTAATGATTAAAGTTTAAGCATCTTCTTTTATGCATCTACGAGTTCATTTGGATACAAAGTCTCGATTTCTCCAAGACTATCCTCAAGCAAGGCAGACGACAGATGGAACCTAGTGGCGATGAGCGAGAAAACCTGGAATATGCCATTATAAGTTAATCGCCAACAATCAAAACGAGTAGATTCGAACAGCCAACCCATGAGTAATGAGCCAAACGGGACAACCCCTCAAGTTTTACACGGAAAAGTGAAGCCATCAACCCCTACACCACGTGCCTTCACACGGAGCAGACAACGCCAAACCCACACAACCACCAACCAAAAAAAAATCGCCTTATCATTATACCACCATTCACAAGCCCCTGGAACCCTTATCCTATGCCAGCCACACGCGAGAATAATAACGAGATATAGGTGTAACCAACGACCTCTGGGTCATAAGCCCAACCCATCTCCCCTAAAAAACCCATAATCACACCATAGAAACGATGATGAAAGA
>CAYONH010000220.1:0-3344 GCA_964405275.1 uncultured Candidatus Bathyarchaeia archaeon
TCCCATCGAGGATCCTCACCATCCTCGGAATCATCTCCTCGGGCCCCTCGCGCGCGCGCTGGGGGACGTATCCGATCAGCCTCTTCACCTCATCAGCCTCGCCTACAACGTCGTACCCGAGGATCTTCGCGCTTCCTCTCGTGGGAAGGCTTGTGCACGTGATGATGGAGATCAGCGTGGTCTTCCCGGAGCCGTTGCGCCCCATGAGGGCGTAGAACTCGCCGCGACCGATCTCCACATCTACGCCCTTGAGGACCTCGATTTCCCCGTAGCTCTTGAACAGATCTTCGACCACTATCGTACTCTTCATCCCGTCATTCAACCCAATTTCTTCCGCTTCTACTTCTCGCGCGCGCATACCATCGGAGTCAACCACCTCTGTCTGAGCAGACATGGCTACGGTGAGCGGGTGAAACGCGGTTCCGGTTTCCGGAAGCCCCCTGGCAGAGATTCGCTACCGGCTTCATGATGCTCTCAGCTCCCCTCTATCCTCTTCGTCTCTTAACTCTGGGATCGTTTCTCGCACCAGCTGTTCAAAGACTCTCATTTGTGTCTCGTTGAAAGGGTAGTAGATGATGAACTCGGTTATCCCTATTTCATTGTACCTCACAATCGTATTCTTGAAGTCGTCCGCCGACTTGTATGCATTCCTCGCAGTCTCCCCCAGGAGGAGAAGCGATCTACGTAAACTGTCAGGTTCTCTACCTGAATCTAAGCAGTACCTGTCAAGGAGTCTGTTTCGTTTCAAAGTATCCTTGAACATCTGGCCCGCTGAAAGGCCCAAATCTCCGACGCTGTTCCACGTGTCAGCATAGCGGGCTGCTATCTTAAGCATCCTGCTACCGTGAGCACCGATGGTGATGGGTGGGCGGGGTTTCTGGATCGGGGCTGGGTACATGGCCGAGTTCTCGACCTTGTAGTATCTGCCCTCGTAGGTCGTCTCCTCGTTGCGGAGCAACTGGTCTATAAGCTCGACCGCCTCCTTGAACCTTGAGACGCGCTCTCTTGGTGCCCAATCTTCTATCCCTGTCATTGAATAGGTGGGGTCGATTTCCCCTGAGACACCGGAGCCCAGACCCAACTCTAGCCTCCCCCCTGAAAGATGATCGACCGTGACGGCCTGACGAGCGAGGAAGGCGGGATTCCTCCAGGGGATGGCTGAGACCAGGGTTCCTATCCGTATTTTCTTGGTCTGGGTTGCAATGCCTGAGAGGAGGGTCCAGGCCTCGTACCAATGTGTTCTAGGTCTGGTAAAGTCTGCGTAGTGGTCGGCCACCCAGAGGCTGTCGAAGCCCATTGACTCCATCATCTTGCAGCGTTTATTCTCCTGCTCCCAGGGAATATTCTGCAAGGTCATGACCCCGAATCTCAATTTCTGGTCCAATCCGTTCACCTCATACGCCTTTGTTCAAACTTCATTTATTACTCCAACCTATATCTAAAATTGGAAGTTGCGCTCTTTGTCCTGCGTGAACGATTTTTTCTCTGATAAGATATCCTTTGATTCCTCTAGAGATTTTTTCAATCTTTTCTCGCACTCTTTTTGGAGCCAAAGCCACCTGCGAAGGTACCATTCACTACTCCAAGCATCCATTTGTTCTTCAACCCATTTCACTGGTCCGACAGCCTTACGTCTTCTCAAATTTTCTATAACTGGCAAATGGTGCAGCCAGACAGGGCTATGGCAGAACATTATGAGAGCTGAACAGGGAAATTCTTCACATTCGGAACAGGCTTTGTTGTTTCTCTGTTCAACGCAACATTTGTAAATGTTACACCTTTCATGATGCCCTGAAGAGTCACATTCACCACAGTCGCATCCGCAGCCGTGACAACTCTTGTAGATTAGATAATCTATGCAAGCCCCGCAATACAGACCGCAGGGAGCGGCAAGTTTGTCTTCTTCAACTTTCATTCATCATTCACCTCACGAATTGACCCTTAAGCCCTTGGGCTCTCCCCACCAATGAATGGGGCGCATCACCGTTCAAGGGATATTCAAATAAACAGAAAGATATAGCATATTCATTCAATTCGGATTCTTCCCCCTCAACTTCATACAATACCTGAAAAAGAATATGAAAAGCATAGTCCATCCTACTGCGGCTATCAGGAACCAAGTTAATAATCTCAAATCCATTTTTATCTAATCCTAATTCATATTTTGTGGGGAGTGTTGCCGGCCCTGGAGCAAGGGGGAGAAACCCCGGGAGCAGGAACCCACCTAGCTGAGCATGATAAGGGCTGCGTAACCCTCTCCCTGCAACGATTTACCCGATATCCAGGATCCCATGTCTCCATTAGACCCCTAGCCCTCCCCAAATTTGATGAGCCACAGCAAACAGGGATATCTTCGCATGGGTAAGACCCTATCAGGCATGAATGATTTCAGTTCCAAGTCTTACACCCTGTTTATCTCTTCCTCTTTCCTCAGCAGCGCGCGCCTAGTTTTCCTTGTGTCGATAGATATGGGTCCTTGACACCATGTCTGTAGACGAGTGAGGCGAGGATTTTCATGGCACCCAGTGAGAGCCCCACTGCACCCCAGCCGAAGAGGTGAAGCGCCAGTCCGCCCGCCCCGGCCCCCAACGCTATTCCCAACTGGGTCGCCGCCGAGTTGGCGGACATCATGGTCCCCCGGAAGCGGGGCGCCTGCTCCAGGACCAAGCTGTTAGCCGCGGTCAGGACTATCCCGCCCCCGACGCTCATCAGCGGGACGACGATCAGGGTGACTGCCACGCTGGGGGAGTTCATGTAGCCCGCTATGAGCAGCCCGGTCAGGAGGGAGCCCAGCGACGCCACCCTCCTCCGCCCCAGCCTGGCGGCCAGCAACCCGCCGGCGTAGTTGCCCACGATCACCCCGACGCCGAGCAGGGAGAATATTAGGGAGGCGTCCGGGCGGGACAGGAGGAACCGCTCTCTCAGGTACGAGACGGAGTAGAGCACCACCGCCATCCATGACGCAGCGGCGAGGGCGTTGCCAAGGAGGCAGGCCTTCGCAGAGGACGAGCCGAGGACCTCCCTGTAACCCTCTAGTGCGCCGGACCCTGCGCTGGCAGATTCCCCCCTGGCGCTGGGCAGCACCACGAACGAAAGGCCGAGTCCTATGATGGCGAAGGGGGCGACCAGGGTCAGGAAGGCGTAGCGCCATCCGTGGTTAGCCGCCACATACCCCACGAGCTGCACCATGGCCAGGTAGATCAGGGTCCTCGCCGCGGCCAAGAGCCCGATGGTCTTGGGCCTCCGCTCCTCAGGGAAATACTCGCCTATGTAGGCGAAGACCATGGGAGTCACGAGGGAGGTCACGAGGCCCATGGCGGAGAAGGAGGCGAGCAGGAAGCCGA
>CAYONH010000221.1:0-1589 GCA_964405275.1 uncultured Candidatus Bathyarchaeia archaeon
CCACTCAGGGTCGCTGGGAGGGTCCTCCTCTAGTAACGTCCTCCAGGCTTCATCCGTCAGCCTGTCGTCCATGGGGTGCTTGAACTCGTAGTACGTCATGACAGGCCCAGCCGCCAGCATGATCTCCCCGGTCGGGTGCTTGACCGCCGCTATGAGGAGCCTCAGGTTCCCCGTGGCCTCCTCAAGCACCATCATGGAGTTGGGCTCCGTGTGTACGTCCGCCACGAGGGTGGTCCTTGTCTCCTCCTCGTTCATCCCCCTCGTCATGTCCTCGATCCGCATGTGGAATCCCTGGATCCACTCGCACTCATCTGAGGTGAGGCTCTCCCCTTCAAGCTCCTTCACTGACATATCCCTCAGGCGTCCAAGCACCTCCATGAGCCCATCAAGCCTCCTCTCCGATGAGTCACCTAGGACACCGAAGCCTCTCAGCCCCTCCCGCATCATCTCCGTGAGGTCGAGGAGCCTGGCGTAGAGGGCAGGCACGGGCTCAACGTACCCCTTTAGCGGCCTGAAACCGGGTAAACCCAGCAGCTCTGTGTAACTTTGCTTCGCGTACAGTATTGTGTCATGCCTCAGCTCGGCCCACGACGCTAGGGCTGCGGTGAGCTGCTTCTCCTCCCACGCCTCCGTCCGCATGAATGATGGATAGCCTTCGCCGTTCGTCTCCAGCAGCGGCTTGAGCGCGTAGAGCCACGACCAGTAGAGGTTCCTGTTCCACTCATCCACAGTGAGGTTGCCAAACTCCTCTTTCATCCTGCTTAACTGGACATCATAGTCCACGTAATCGGAGTCACCGTAGATATCCAGCAGAGCCTCCGCCCGCTCTGAGCCGAGGACGGTCATAACGTCGAGCCCCCTTGGGAACCCGCGTATAGGCCCAATTGGGCTATCTATCAACGTGAAAGGGGTTCCCGATCCCTGATATGCCCCAACCTCGGAGAAGACAAGCTCCTGGAACATGTACGAGTCGGGCACGAACCTCTGCCCCATCATCCTGAAGCCCTTGGTGGCCTCAAGCATCTCGTCGAGGGTCTCAGGCGTAATTGGGAGGGCGACTATCTGGGCCCCTGTTCCCCCGTAGATCGCGGGTGATCTGTACTCCGCTAGCTCCAGCTTGAGGCTCATTAGCTCCTCACTCGTCATCGACAGGGGGTCGTAGACGCTACCAAAGACATCCCTCATGGCGTCAAGGTACTCCAGGGGTCCGAGGTCGTCGGAGAACCCCACGTAGAACCCGGTTACGTCGTAGATCTTATCCCACTTGCCCCAAAGCTCAGGGTTCGTCGCGAGGTAGGCTGCGGTGATGCACGCCTGTCTGGTCTGGACCTCCGCGTCGTACTCCGAGATGATGGCCTTGCTCTCGTCTTGGACTGTGTTGTACCGCCCTGGCTGGAGGTCGGGGTCGCCCCTGAGGAGCATGCTGATCCTCCCGTACCACATTAAAGCCCGGAAATAGTTCTTCAGCTTCTCCGTCTGGGTGTAATGGCCCCTCGGGACGTACTGGGAGTAGTCCTCAGGGTAGACGAAGATAGGTGAAGGTGAGAATCCTCCGTGGCCCTCTATCCGCTCAAGCTCCCCTTCGACCA
>CAYONH010000221.1:1689-3328 GCA_964405275.1 uncultured Candidatus Bathyarchaeia archaeon
TAATCGTTCTCCGTTATCTGTTCCTCCCTGGGTTGAAGCAGGGAGAGGGCTACGGCGTAGTATGCTGCATTCCTAGCATGGGCTTCACGTACTACTCCCCCGGTGCCGTTGATGCTCGCGTAGTTATACTGGTAGAGGGCTTCGCTGATATCCCATATGTATTCGAAGAATATTTCCTCCTCCACAGATTTGAGGGTCTCATCGAACTGAGTGTGGAACAGGTGGAGCACCGTATCCGATGTTACGAAAACGGGGAGGTCCCGACCTGAAACCCATCTATATGCCTCCTCGAAGTCCTCGTATTCGCCTGGATATTCGACAACCACGAAGCCGTTGTCAAGCAGGCTATCCAGGACATCGGCGCTTAACTCCAGTTCGTCACTGAACTGTTCGTAGTTCTCCAGCTCATGGGCGGCCAGAGGAAGCGTGTATTGGGGGGCGCTTTGAGTTAGAGCCCTCTCTGAAGGTGTGTAGCTGAACCCGGTCTGAGTAGCCGATGCCTGCTCGGGAAGGAATAATATGCCAGACTCAGCTAGGTAGCTCTGGAGCCGCTGTAGCTCATTCTCTAGCTGAACGTTTCGGGCTCGTTGGGCCTCGAGCTCATCCCGGAGTGAGGCGGCTTCGCCGGGCACCTCTATTAATATGGACGGCTGCTCCTCCAGCGCCTCCTCAAGCTCGTTTATCCTCCTCTGACTCGCCTCAAGCTCCGCCTCCTTCTCCAGGATGACGGCGTTCATTTCGGCTGAAAAACGGGATCCTGCGAGCCTGTATCCTATGTAAGCCCCTCCCAGGCTTGACACAAGCAGTAATCCTACTATGATCAACGTCTTGTACTGGCCCACTCTGTTCATAGTTATCAACTTTTAATTCATAATAAATGCTGATAATACCTTCGTTTCACGGTCTACCCTAAATGGACTCAAGGCTTCAGCTTCCTCCACATCACCAGCACAAGGAGGGAGACGATGACGAAGCTGAGAATGATATTCGGCCAGATCGGAGTAGGTGGGAGTACAGGTAACTGAGCAGGAGAAAGAGAATCTGGATTAGTACGTCCATTGCTCTTGAGAGAATTGGCGGCTGTTACATTATAATATACAACTGTTGGATACCGAAAATCCGGGACAGCAAACCACCCATCGATGATCTTACGTCGTTCAAGTCTGATGTTCGAATTCCCCCAGACTCTGTACTTGCCCTCCGCCCCGTGGAGCGCCCAGAAGCTGAGCCCCGTCCTCTCTACATACACGAAAACTCTCTCCCCAACGTTGAACAGTTCTCCGTTGGATGTGGATGAGATGCTCCCGTCATCATGTAGGATTCCGGCTTCCCCGTTTCTTGCAGACAGTGAAATCTGGGTTATGTTAAGGGGGTTGGTCACGAACTCCTCGATGTCTATGGTCACGTACACGTAGTTGGTCTTGTAGATGTTCGTCACGTTGCCCACGATGACGAAGTCGGCCTCCTCGATCATGCCCTTGTAGTCGGTATCGGATCCGATGGGCTCCAGAATACCCCTTATCTCGTATCCCATTTCGTTGTGCGCTACATCTCCCTCGATCGTGAACTTTCCCTGGAAGCCGCCCACCGTCTCGAAGTATCCGTGAGGGTTCTCATGGAGATGTGAAGGATCGTCCCT
>CAYONH010000222.1:0-1459 GCA_964405275.1 uncultured Candidatus Bathyarchaeia archaeon
CCCAGAAGGGCCTTGTCGAGGTGCATGTGGGCATCGATGAACCCCGGGGACACCAGCCTGCCCTTCGCGTCTATCTCCTCCTGGCCAGACTCCTCCAGCCTGTCTCCGATCTCGACGATCCTGCCCCCCTCTATGGCTATGTCACTGAGCTTCCGCTGTCCAACCATCCTGGCGCGTCTTACAACCAGATCCAATTCCACCACCTTCGGATTGCCCTTAAGGTAAATATTCTGTTGGATGTAAAAAAAGGGTGAGTTTTTCGTATTTAGAACAGTACTCCGGTTATTGCTAGAAGTATCAGCAGGACTATCAGAGCCAGGGGCATGTAGGGCGTGTTGTTGCTAATCACGTCGGATATCTCTTTCTTGAAGCTCGTCGCCGTCGCCGCTACGTTGATCTGCACAGGGCTGATCATGGCTCCGTAGGCCACCGCCATAGCCACGAAGCCGAAGGCGTTTCCCGGGACCCCCGCCAGGGCGAGTGTCGGGATTATGAGGATATCAGTGGCCACTGTGTACGCGCCTGCGGGGAGCGCGACTAGGAAGCCTATGACGACGGCGGCCAGTAGCAGGGCCGACGGAGGGGCGAACGACACGTATCCCGCCAGGGTCTGGAAGGTCCCTATCTCCTGGAGCATGTTGATGAAACCCAGAAAGCTTCCCGCCATGAAGAGGTAGTAGAGGATCGGTCTTCCGGACTCCACGAAGAGCTTTCCTGTGTCGCTGAGGTTGTCGTTCCACGCTTTGGAGCCATCCCAGAATGCGATGAGGGCCAGGACGATAACTATGAAAGGCGTGGTTACGGGGGAGAATATCACCCGCCCCAGGAGTTGGTTCAACCATGGGCCGAACAGTATCAGCAGCAGAAACACTAAGAAAGGTAGGGCTTTGAACATCAACCCACCCAGAGGCTTATCCAGCTCCTCGGGATCTATCTCACGCTTTATCTTTCTCCTGTAAGTGCCGTAGACAGCCAAGGCTATTGCGAAGATCCACATGGCGAAGACATACGGCCTCATGAAAGCGGCGTATTCCTGAACGTCGACACCCCACTGGCTCGAGACGTATGCGCTCTCAGCCGAGGAGGGGGAGGTAGCCCAGGAGCTTGGTGAGACTATTGACATCGCCGCCACAACCTCCGGTACGAAGCCGATCAGCGAGTTCACCATAGGGGCTATGACTAGGGTGTTACCGGCTCCCAGCCCCGCTGCGTATACAGCAGTTGCCTGCATTAGAACCAGCAGCCCCGCTGCCAGATAGAGGCGTTTCCCAAAGATCCTCATGGTTATATCCACGATCGCCCTCACGGCACCCATCTCGGATAGAAGTTGCGCCGTCGCTGCGAATATCATGACGCTTGTTATGCCCATGATCTGCCCCACACCGCTCAGGTAAAGGCCTGTTATCTTGGGGATGCCTAAGCCTCCTATGATGATCGCCACGATGGCTCCCGCGAGACC
>CAYONH010000222.1:1559-3312 GCA_964405275.1 uncultured Candidatus Bathyarchaeia archaeon
TCCATGGCCGCCTGTAAAGCCAGCTTGGACGCAGCGGCTGGCGTAAAGAACTCGACGATAGTGACAGCCATGACCAGGAACGGCACTGACTTCGGCATACGTGTCAGCAGCCTCGGCGATGAGTGGTTCACCGCCCCCGCACCGGCCGTTGAGGGGCTCTTTTTCTCGGGCTACGGCCCTGAAGATGCGAGCCTCGACATGGGGGATAGCTCTATAGCCGAAACCAGGGGCCTGGGCGGCTTCGCCATGGCCGCTTCCCCATCTATTGTCCAGTTCGTCGGAGGGACCCCCGGCGACGCGCTCAACAACACCCGGGAGATGTACGAGATAACCGAGGCGAAGGACCCCACCTTCACAATCCCCCAGCTGGAGTTCCAAGGGGTCCCTGTTGGGATCGACGTAAGGAAGGTCCTGAGGAAGGGTATTGCGCCTCTGATAAACACGGGAATCGCACACAGGGAACCGGGTGTAGGGCAGATAGGGGCAGGGATAGTGAGAGCCCCGATGGAGTGCTTCAAGAAAGCCCTCCAGAGATTTACCGAAGAGATTGGGTTGTGAGGTAGATATGAAGCAGATAGATGCAAAGCTCTTGAAGGTGCCGATGGAGAACCCGGGGGACGTATCGGGGATCGAAGAGAGGATCATTCAGGGCGATGTAGCCCCTGAGAACATCGTCGCCATCATAGGCAAAACTGAGGGGAACGGGCTGGTCAACGACTTCTCCAGGGGACAGGCATCCATGGCGTGCGCGCTCCTCCTTTCGAGACACCTTGACGTACCAATCGAGGAGGTGGTCGGAAAGGTGTCTCTCATCATGTCGGGGGGGACCGAAGGAGTCCTTTCTCCGCACTTCACCATATTTGCTAAGAGCGAGGTGGAGACGGAGGAGAAGCCGGATGGTAAAAGGCTTGCCATAGGGGTCAGCCACACCCGGGACTTCAAGCCCGAGGAGATCGGGAAGATGGCCCAGGTAAAGGAGGTCGCCGAGAAGGTCGAGGCCGCCATGAAGGACGCCATGATAGACGACCCCGAGGACGTTCACTTCGTCCAGATAAAGTGCCCCCTGCTCACCTCAGCAAGGATCAAGGACGCCCACGACAGGGGCGAGGAGGTGGCGACGACCGACACCCTGAAGTCCATGGGGTACTCCCGAGGCGCCTCCGCCTTGGGCATCGCAGTCGCCCTCGGAGAGGTTGATGAGAGCAGGCTGGGCGACGATGTGATCTATGTCGATAGGAGCTTATATTCAGAGGTCGCCTCGACCTCAGCGGGCGTGGAGCTTGATAAATGCGAGATAGTCGTCATGGGGAACTCGCCCCACTCTGTGAGCAGCCTTAGAATTGGGCACAGCGTCATGAAGGACGGCATCGACGCCGCTGCTGTGAGGGAGGCCCTCAGGGACGCAGGCTTAGGGTTCGACTGCCAGCCGACGGAGGAGCAGGCGAGGAGGGTGGTCAACGTCTTCGCTAAGAGCGACGCTCCCATCTCAGGGGAGGTGAGGGGGAGGAGGCACACGATGCTCACAGACTCCATGCTCCCCGCGACCAGGCATGCCAGGGCGGTAGTCGGTGCGGTCATCGCCTCCATCATAGGAGACCCCATGGTCTACGTGTCCGGAGGTTCAGAGCACCAGGGGCCCCCGGGAGGCGGGCCCATAGCCGCCATCATCGAGGCCGAGTAGTCGTTTCAAAGGGTCTTAGGATGCATTCGACGAGGGCGATGTCCATAGGCGAGACAGCCAGAGAAGTATTCC
>CAYONH010000223.1:0-3312 GCA_964405275.1 uncultured Candidatus Bathyarchaeia archaeon
CGCATGTTCTCCACGGAAATCTCATCCATGCTCTCGTGCATCTCAGTGGCCGTCAGGTATCTCCAGCAGTCGATCTCGTTGACTGGACTTACGGATTGCCTGAAATTAGTTGCCACCTGGAAGCTGCCTCTCTGCCGGATTATCTCGGTGGGCTCAATTATGGCAGACTCGCCTGTGGAGTCCCCGAAGAAAAATTGCCAACTCCAGGACTCTGTGGAATAGTACTGCTCGAATAGCTCCATCACACCGGCGACCGTGAAACATTCCGACATGGCTCTGTTGACCAGATTTTCAGGCGACTGCTCTTTTCCCTCAGTCGAGACAGGTATGGTCTCATCGAGCCCGAGGGCGTCGAAGAATAGTCCCTGGTCGTTCATTCCACCCTGCGCGACATAGTTATCGAAGCCGAAGTAGACTCCGCCGTGGCGACCGGGTTCAGCGGGGATGAACCAGACCTTTGTCAACGGATTGAGATAGTCCTCATTGTTCCCCCCTAGAGCCATGCTTCCATCGGAGGTGTACGTCACGGTGCACCCTTGATCAGGAAACAGGACATACGGGTCATTGGCAAGAGCATCAGGAGGAGATAGCAGCACCACTGTAAGAAACAGTAGAGCAAGAGGCTTCCCTAGACGCATCTTGACTTTACCAATAGAGATAATATTTAAAATTAAACCCTCCACAGCCATAAAAGCGTAAAAACATCAACCCCCCATTATACGCCATGGAAGACCCTGGTATCAAATTGCCCAACAGGCCTTCAACATTGAACCAGGTAACTGTAGGGAGATCCTTGAAGGGTAGGCATTCTTCAATCGTGTTAACTTCTTTTTCCAGAAAATGAGTTTCGTCATAGTCAATAATGTTTAGATTTGTCGTTTCGAGTTTTTTATCTCCTACGAAGACTACGCTTCCAGGCGGAAGGCCTGCTTTTTCCGTTCTTTTTTTCAGGAGTCTGGGCGTCAACTTGACTATTCTTTACTCTCACGCATTAATCTAATTATTGTTAAAAATCAGTAGCTGGGCGCGAGTGCATGCGAGTTAAAAAAAATATTAGAAAATTGTGATTACGTATGTTTCGCTATGGATGGGGATGAATCTTCGAAACCCCGCTTCCATGTATCTCGCGTAAACCTCTACGATATCGTCCCACTAGTCCATCTTTTTAACAATCCATGTGATTCTGAAGGAACCATTATCACTTGTTTCCCCAGAAGCCACAAGGTCGTCCTGGTCCATTCCGTATTTTCATTTCTAAGATATTTCGTCAGTAACAGAAGCTCTTCATTTATCATGGTCTCAATGGCCTGACTTCTCCCCTGCCTCATCGCAGGGATCTCAACCCGAGACAGGAAGAACCCGTCAAGCTCCCTCATCATGCTACGAGTCAGAGAGTAAATGGGTCTCCGCACCAATACTACGGAAAAATCGTGAGCGAAAAATAAACGAGTAATTGCTCACGATGGATACCCAAATTTACTTTTCAACAGTTGCCATGCCCCTCATATCAGCCCTGAATATCTTCCCTGACTTCCATAGCATCTTTCCGTTGGAGAGCTTGCGAGGCACGAAGTGCCGAAGCAAGTCTCTCTCGGGGGGGGATAAAATTATTGGGTAGAGGTTATTCATGTACCTCTGGTTTTGGTGATCCATCCCAGAAGAATAGAAAAATGCTCTCCTCTGTAAAATCAGTAGCACCATGTTTCCCACCCTGGGCTGCTGTGACCACCATGTTTGGTTCAATCTTCATTGGTTTATTATCTGGAGGCATCAATAACCCCCCAGTTAACCCAATGGCGATCTGGGTTGTTTGTGGATGAGAATGAATCTTATCTGCTACACCTTTTGGAAACTTGACTAGTGCTAAGGTTGCTCCTGTTGTGGAGTCCTCCCATAGCACTTTTTGCTTTACATCTGTAAGATAGTATCCTCTCGGGGTGTCTTCCCACACGATTTCGTTGAAGTTTAAGAACTGAAACATAACAATTCACGTTGTTTTAATGTTCAATAACGGATAATTTGTTTGGGTTTGGGTGCGTGGTGAGAAATTAAACCCCACACACACCAAGTGAGGAAAGCGGTAAAAAAAGCTAAATTTTAACCCCGAGCGCGCGGCAACAGATATGGACGAGGAGTTCTTACCTAGGTCTCATGACGAATGTGTTCGATGTTGCAGAAGCCTTGGTTTCACACGCGGTCAAAACTCACGGTGACATGATAGGCATAATCGCATATTATGGATCGTATGCGACGGGCACCGCCAGGGATAGCTCTGATCTCGACCTATTTTACGTTCCTGACGACATCAAGAGTACCTTAGGCCTGTACTGTTCATTTATACTTGACCATCGCGCCTTCGAGTTCTGGCCCATCTCGTGGCAGAGGCTGGAGAGAATTGCCTCAGCCCTCGAACACTGGCCGGTCTCAGCGGGCTTGATATCCAACTCTAGGACTTTGTACTCTAGGTCGGAGGAGGACCTGAACCGGTTCAAAGCGCTGAAGATGACGATCAAGGAACTCCAGACCCCTGAAAAGAAGCCTGAGATGGTAAAGAAGGCTCTTTCAAGCTTCACGACGGTGCTAAACAGCCTCGGGAGGCTCCGCCTCGAAGCCAAGAAAGGGCATTTCCCCGGCCTGAGGTGGGCCGGATGGGAGGTCATAACATCATCGGTCGAATGCCTAGCCCTCGTCAACCAGACCTACTTCAACAAAGGGTGGGGCTCGAACCAAGAAGAGGTACTAAGTTTGAAAGACAAACCCGAAAACCTGGCTGAACTGATAGAGACAATATCCACATCCAAAGATGTCGAGACTGTGCTCACCACCTCGGAAGAGCTTGCCTATGAGACCCGTGAGATACTACTGAGAGCCCAGAGAAAGGTGGGTAAAGGTGAGACTGTCCGAACCGTCTTCAAGGGCTATTTCCCGGGCATCTTCGAATACGTCAACAAGGTGATATCATCGGTTGAGGAGAATAAGCCTGTTGCGGCCAACTATGCGGCAGCTAAGATTCAGTTTGAATGCAATAGTTTTCTCTCCCGTGCACTGACGGGAGTGGATCACGGGGAGTTCAACCTGTACAGTGAATATTACGACCTCTACAGGGAGAACAAGTTCCCGAACCTCATGGAGCTGGCTGCCCCCGAGGAATATTCTAGACTGGTCGAATATGCTAATAAATTGGATGAAGTCTCGAGAGCTTATTTCAAAAAGGCGAATGTTGAGCTGAACATGGTTGATGATATGGAGCACCTTAAACGGTTCATTGAGGAGAGAGCCAATAGTGGTCAATGAGATGAAATCTCGTGTGTG
>CAYONH010000224.1:0-3287 GCA_964405275.1 uncultured Candidatus Bathyarchaeia archaeon
GCTGCGATCCCTCGAAAGATTCACGAAACCCCCCGCTAGGTTCAACCCGGGCAGCCTCCTGAGGCTCATGGAGGAAGAGGGGCTCGGGACGAAGGCCACCAGGACCGATATAGTGGACACCCTCTTCAAGAGGGGCTACGTCAAGGGCAACGCTGCCGAGATAACGGATCTCGGGTTCACGATCGTTGAGAATCTGGAGAGGCATGCCCCGGATATCCTGTCCGTTGAGATGACCCGGAGCCTCGAGGAGGACATGGGGCATATTCAAAGAGGGGAGTTCTCAAGGGCTGACATCCTCAAGAAGACCGTTGAGGTGTTGGGGTCAACGCTGTCGGGATTCAAAGCCCATGAGGGGCGTATAGGCTCAGAGATATCCGGCGCCATAACGAGGGAAGAGGAACGGTCAAGCTACCTCGGCAGGTGCCCCGGGTGTGGAGACGGGCACCTCCGCATCATCGTGAACAAGAAGACTGGGAAACGGTTCGCCGGATGCAGTAACTACTTCGATGGCAAGTGTACCACAAGCTACCCGTTGCCCCAGAGAGGCAGGATAACCATCACAGGAAGAAACTGCGGTGAATGTGGGGCCCCCATCATAAAGGTCACCTCGAGGGGCAGGCGACCGTGGGAGCTCTGCATAGACATCGACTGTCCGTCAAAGAGGGAAGGGTTTACGGATGAATAGAGCCTGCACCCTCTGCTGGAGGCGACGCGAAGATGGCTCCGAGTTCTGTAAATATCACCTTGCTGCTAAGGAGAACCTCCTCAAAGCTTTCCGCGATTGGCAGGAGGCACTTGAGATCGAATGGGAGGACTACCTCGTTTCAATCGTGACGAGACAGGAGTCAGGCGAGTGGGTGCGGGATGTAGCCCATCACATACTGGAAAAAGAGAAGGATGAAAGTTAGGTTCGGAATTGTTAGAACGGCAGCGCCGAAGGGAAAAGCTACTCCCTGAAGGATGGAGATGTGGTCGATATATTCCCCCCTCCAATAGGGGGTTAGCCGCGTCTAGGCCAGGTCTTCTTTCCTTATCTCCCACCTGCTCTGTCGGCCATCTCTGATCCATCCCCCTCCGATGGTTCTGACGGCCTCGTTTATGGGCCCCCACAGGTCGCCTAGGAACTTCTTGGGGCTCACAGTGACGATCTCCTCCCCCTCCTCGACGTCAACCAGGGTGAGGTCGATTCCTGCGGCTGACAGCCTCTCGTTCACTCCCGTTGGTGGCCAGGATGTCGAGGCCTCTGCTTGGGGTGGAGGAGAAACGTGATCTCCCTTGCCCACTGAGAGGACGACGCCTATCTTGGCACCGCAGTCGGGGCACGTTATCCAGTTGATTTTTGAATCCTCTCTATCGGACAATCCAGTTCACTTCTTTAAATTGGATACGGAATTATTAAACATGTGCGGGTGTAACCGCACTGTAAAAACACACATCGAGACGCTTAGTGTCTCAAATCGATGAAACGAAATAGCCCTCTCAACATCAATAAATCAATATTTCTGTGAGAAAACCTAAACGGTTCATCATAACAGCCTTAATCTGTTAGGTTCAACTGAGCAAAAAGTGTTAAATGGTATATATCCTATTTATCGTCGGGTAGCCTCCTTTGTCTGTGCAAGTGGAGCGGTATGGTTGTCCTTATTGCGATCGGCAATCGGCCAGTCCTGGTGGCGTCAGATTCCACGTCAGGTTGGAGCACCCTGACAAGCTAGACGAGTTCAATGAGAGATACTATCCTGAGATGGCCGAGAAATTCAAAAAGGCAACGGAAGCCGAGTAGAGCCTATACCTTATCTTTTTTTTGTATGTGCGGTACAGGATTCGCGACCATAATTTTGAAGGTATATATTTTATAAGGCCTATCTGAAAAACGACGAACTTCCATCGAACTTCGCCGGGACAATTATTCGATTTGCATGGTTAGAGCAATTCAAGTCCCTTATACGGCAATGATTCGAAACATCGATCATCGCCACGGGCTACATTATCTGTCCATATAGGCGACACCCTGGCGTGGTCAAGTTAAGATTAAAAACACAAGAACGTATGGTATGATCAATGACTGGCGTAAAATTAACCGATAAGGTCTACCTGGTAGGCGGTTCAGCATACGGGGTCTCAGCCATGGGAGACTGCAACCTGTACCTCATCGACTGCGGGGGAAAACTCGCGTTGATTGATACAGGCGGAGGGGAGGGCGTGACCTATGTCCTTGATAACATCACAGGCCTTGGGTTCGATCCCAAGACCCTGGAGTATGCGCTGATAACCCACTGCCACTATGACCACATCGGGGGAAACAAGGCCCTCAAAGAGGCCACGGGATGCAGAATAGCGGCCCATGAATCTGAGGTTGATGACATAGAGAACCTTGGAGAACTGACGCTTCTGAAGATGTCCCTCGACGAGGGACGCGAACTCTCGGCCGAGAAGGTAGATCTGAGCCTTCAGGGAGATGAGAGGATCGAGATCGGTGATGTCGAGTTCAGTGTCGTCCACACCCCAGGTCACACTCCAGGTGGGCTCTGCTACGTCATAGTTGAGGATGGCAAGGTCAGCATCTTCACAGGAGACACAGCATCCGCAGACGGTAGGTTTGGCTTTATAAACGGTCCGGGGTACGACCACGAAGCCTGGAAGAGATCCATAAAGAAGCTCATATCTCTTGAACCTGACAGGCTTTTCCCAGGCCACGGTACATTCCGGTTGGCAGGCGGGGTCACGGCGCTTAAGGACCTCGATAGGAGCTGGAACGTGCCCTGGAATGTGACTGCGAGGGGATGAGACACACCTTTTTTCTTATACTCTTCATATAAAAGCCGTAATACCCTGATGTAGGATGCCCTATTCCCTGATGGGTATGCCGAGGATCGTCGTGACTGGTTCCTTGTCAGCTTTTGAGTCGAAGCTGAACTTCTCATCCTCTTCCTGAGGCTCCTCTGCAGTCTCATCATGTTCGTCCTCGGATGTCTCCTCAGGCTCCATAGGCTCTTGGATCTGCGGTTCAAGTTGGAACTTGGACTTGAACTCCAGTGCCCTGCTCTGCATGATGAGGCGGTACTCCTCCAGCTCACTGTCGTCCGGGTACCTATTGTACATCTTAAGGAAATGCTCGTTTGCATAGGAGTACACGGTGCCCAGGAACACCCCGAGGGCCAACTCCTCCTGTGAGGTCACGGGAAGGTCCATGATCGCCACCAGGTCCCTGGCCTTCTGCATCTCGTCTTCGAGGAGCATCCTGTCTATGTACTGCTCTATCACACCGCGAACGAATGGGTCCATGG
>CAYONH010000225.1:0-3256 GCA_964405275.1 uncultured Candidatus Bathyarchaeia archaeon
ACGTATATGCTTGGCAGGTCTCCAAGAGCACTGTGGAGCTGGCTCCGGAGGACGGGGACGGCGTATGAGAAACCGGCTACGACAGCGACGGTGATCACCATGAGGACTATGGATACAATGGACTGGTTGTACAGGACTAAGTCCAGTTCGTCCTTCTCAATGCCTCTGGACCCGTACTCAGATAGCTCCTGCCTGTATTTGCTCGTGAAGTACTGGATGGTGTACCCTCCGACGATGAGCAGACAGGTCAGCAGGACGATGGGTGTCTCCCTTCTCGGCTCAAGAACCGTTGGGATGTCGAAGAGCTTGAACCAGTCAAGCTTCGAGTAGCCCAATATCTCAGGAGAGATCAGCATCATGTTGATGTTATACAGGCTCATGATGTTGCCAGACTTACCAAGAAGCCCGTTATAGACGTTTACCAGTACGACGAGGACGCTGATGAATAGGGGGAGGATCTGGTCGACCTCCACTGTTGATGGTAGCATCTGTAATCCGAACCTGATTAGGAGGTTGCTTACGTTCATGTTTATTGTCTCGTAGAGCCAGGAGCTGAAGAAAGACTGCACCGCCAGGAGGCAGGATCCAAAGGCGATCAGGAGCTCGATGGCCCTTACTGCGTAGAACCTGTACCTCATCTTCTTCCCACCTGTGAAAGTAACACGTTGGCGAAGTGCTGTGTGCTTGGATCCCAGTGGATGACCTGGGCTCCCCTCCCCTTCAGGGACCTCAGCAGGGCTCTGTTCTCTAGCTCGATTATCTGCGAGGCGACCTCTTCATCGCTTCCCTGGGCGGTTATGCCGTATCCGGAGACGTGAACTATCAGCGCTGAGGGGTTGGCCTTTCTAGAGAGTTTTATGTATTTTCTCAGCTCCCCCAACCCGTCCGTGAGCTTGGCGACGGTTCTCTCCTCGATGGCCGTGACGATGACGAATAGGGGGTTGGTGCCGATGATGTGTCCTCTACACCTTTGGATGGATTGCTTAAGGTTGTATACCCCTCCGTGGAGCTCGGCCTCGAGGAGCTTCTCGTTTATCTTGTGAAGCTGACGTTTCCCGGAGTCGGGGATGAGGAAGTCCTTGGTCTCAAAGATGCGTATATCTCCAGGAGCCCCTTTGGCGGTATCGGAGAGAGGCGCCAGGTCGGGGAGGGCTCGAATACCCCCTGTTTTTCCCATCCTTCTTAGGTTCATTACATGCTTGCTGTCATCGTACAGTGAGAAGCCCACGCGGCAGTTCCTGCTGAGGTAGAACTGTGCCAGCCCCAGAACGGCCTGGACCCCATACTCGAAGCCGTTTTTCACGTTAGTACCCAGCGCCATCGCGCTGGACGTGTCGAGGAAGATCCACACAACCTTCATCCCCTCCATCTCGTAGCTGTTAACCATGGGGGGCTTCCCAAGGGATGCCACCCTCGACGTCGCCTTCCAGTTTATATGCCTGTACGAGTCCCCGAACGAGTACTCCCTTATCTCCTTGTACTCTGTTGTCGGTATCCCCATCTTGATGTGTGCCTCAGAGGGCATGATGAACTTGGAGAACGTCTTCTGCTGCCTGACCCTCCTGATGTGGAAGGGCTGAGGCCGGACCAGGAGCGTCTGATCCATCTCTGAGGACCCCAGCTCCGTCGAGGTCAACCCGAGGGAGTGGCCTGACTCCCAGTTGAGCTCATCGAATGCGTAGACCCCCCTCCTTGTACATCGTATCTTGTATGATAGCTCTGAGTTCAGGTCGCGTAGGCCCTTCCAGAGGAGCCTGATGTTGCTCCCCTCAACGAGCTCGAACTCAGGAGGCAATGTCTCACCCACGAGGATGGGGCCCAGCCCATCCTTCAGGATTATAGGCCTCTCAACTGAGATGTCTTCATCGACCCAGAGGGTTAACGTCTCCCCCAGTGAGGGAACCTCGGGAGCCTCGGGGCTTGAGATGGCGAGGCCCAGCAGCATGTAGATTATGGGGACGAGTCCGATGTAGATGAAGAGCAGGTTCCCTAGGAACATCCCCATGGTTATGGAGGAGACGGCCCCCACGAAGAGCCTTAAAGAACCTTGGCTGAGCACTGACGTCTTCACCTACGCATTATATCTGTCGGTGGCTCGATCTTCGCCACTATCTCGTCTATTATCTCCTTTACGTCGACCTGCTCCCCGAGGGCGTACTCCATCTTCAGTATGAGGCGGTGTCCTAGAACTTCGACGGCGAACATCTTCACGTCGTCGGGTATAACGTAGTCCCTGCCCATCATAGCGGCGTGGGCCCTCGAGATCTTCAGGAGGCTCAGTCCTCCTCTGGGGCTTGCCCCTACGTCGACTAGGGGGTAGTCTCTCGTAGCCCTCACTATCTTGGAGATGTATAGCAGCACCTGCTCATCGATGTAGACCTGGCTCTCAACGAAGTCCTGTAGCTCCCTGAAGATCTCGTTTGATGCGACTGGCTCAACCAGGTCGATTGGGTCATCCCTCTTCCAGGAGACCCTCCTCTTCAGTATCTCGCACTCAAGCTCGTCCGTGGCCACGTATCCCGTGGAGAGGTGCAGCAGGAACCTGTCCATCTGCGCCTCGGGCAGGGGATATGTCCCCTCCAGCTCGATGGGGTTCTGCGTGGCCAGGACGAAGAAGGGTCGATCCAGGCTGTGGGTCTCCCCTTCGATGGTCACCTGCCTCTCCTCCATGCACTCGAGGAGGGAGGACTGGACCTTGGGCGGAGACCTGTTTATCTCGTCGGCCAAGAGAATGTTAGTGAATACAGGGCCCTTTTCGAGGGTGAACTCGGATGTGTTCATCCGCCAGACCTTGGTTCCCACGATGTCCGTCGGCATGAGGTCCGGCGTGAACTGGACCCTTCCCCATGTGCAGCCCGTCACCTTCGCAAATACCTTCGCCAGCAGAGTCTTGCCAAGGCCGGGATAGTCCTCGAAGAGGATGTGTCCATTGGCTAGGCCAGCGGCGAGGATCTTGGTCAGGAGCAGCTTGTCTCCTACGAAGTAGTTGCCTGTGACCTCCAGTATCTCGTCGCAGATCTCCTTCACCTTTTCAAGATTCATTCTGTGTCACCTCCTGTTCGATCTTAGGCTCGTCTTCAGTCGACGCTGATTCCACGTTTCTTATATAACTCATCTTCAAACCAACTTCTCTCATCTTGCCCATTGTCAAATCCATTACATCTCTCCTCTCCCTTAGATTCCAGTCCTCTATCATCTTCCTACGCCATACCATCGTAACAGGGCCGAGTTCTCGCTCCCTGAAGTTTATCATGTC
>CAYONH010000226.1:0-3255 GCA_964405275.1 uncultured Candidatus Bathyarchaeia archaeon
CATCGCATCGAGCTACCAGAGGAGCCGTGTAGACGGGATCTGCAGCGAGCTTGAGATCGAGCATGTGGCCCCTCTCTGGGGGAGGGAGAGCTCTGAGCTGGTAAACGAGATGATCGCCAACGGGATGTCCATCATCGTTACAGCCGTCGCGGCCATGGGCCTGGATGAGAATTGGCTGGGCAGGACCCTTGATGAGAATACGCTCAAGGAGCTGACTTCTCTGAGCGAGAGGTACGGCGTTGACGTCTGCGGAGAGGGGGGTGAGATGGAGACCCTGGTGCTCGACGCCCCCTGGTTCGAGAGCAGGTTAGAGTTATTGAGAACAAGAAGCGAGTGGGATGGGGTCAGAGGCAGCTACATCGTCGAGGAAATCCGGTTACTAAAAAAAGGGTGAGCCAGCGTCACCCACATCAAGGACAAGAGCTTCAAAGCCTTTTTTGTAAAAGCACTTAGAAATACCTGGATTCTCTGAAGATAACCAGAAAAAACTCCTTACGGCATTACATCATCGAGGAGATGCTCGAAGGCTTACTGGAAGGAACTAGAAATTAGAGACGAGGACCCCTTTTTATTAATCCATTTTATTTTTATTTCGTTTTAAACATCGTTGGTCTGTGATTAATAGAAAGAAAGGAATCCTAGTTGCCCTGGTAGTAATCCTTGCAGGGCTCTTCGTCTACATGAACACATGTGGGGGGATGTTTGTTAGCTGGGCACCTTTCTATCCAAGCTTCAACGAGCTGTACGAGGACAGTGACATTATCATTAGAGGCATAGTTCTGACATCAAGAACATACAATGTTTATTCAGGGTCCGGACCTAAGACGACGCATCAAGTCACAATTCTGGAAACAATAAAGGGTGAAACTCCCTTGGAAAGGATACCAGTAGCCCAGATGGGGGGGTATTACATGATCTGGAAAGTTGTTGAACCTCCTGACTACCCCCTCTTTCACAGGGGCGACGATGTAATCCTGTTTCTTAGATTGGGGGGAGATGGAAAGTATCGTTCCCTCGGTGGCCCTCAGGGCAGCTTTATGGTGATCGAAGGAAAAGTGCACTCGGTTGGTGAAACGGTAGGCTGGCCATATAGTTCGGGGTTGAAGGCAAACGGGACAGACGTGAACGGCTTCATACACTATCTGGAGTCGTACAGGCACAACCCGTAGTCGTTGATTCCAGCGTAGATACTTCTCCTCTCGGAGACTCTGACGGTTTGTACGTTTAACTTATCGAGGCCGTTGATGAGGGTCTCCCAGCTGGCTCCCACGTCGTAAGGCCTGGACATTCCCGCAATGCACAAAGATTATATGAGATGTCTGTCTTCAGGGTTCAGGAGAGGTTGCAGCGGTGAACGCCCGCCAAACAGATTAGGCCGCAAGGCCCAAGGAATACGCACAGTCGACCCTCTCCGTTCTCGGAACTCACATGGATCAGAAGCTGTGCGTGCAATATCTGGTGGGTCACCCATCAAGCAGGTGAAACGAAATGAGTGAGAAGAAGGAAGAGGTAGTCTCCGAGGCCCTGAAGGCCGAGGAGGAGCTCAGATCGAGCTGGCACATCCTTACGCTCGAGGGAGACCTCGTGCCCGTGGACGAGTTCAACTACAAGGGGTACAAGGGCCTCCAGACATTCTCCGGATACGAGGTGGATAAGGACAGGACAGTCAACCAGGTCCCACCCCACGTGACGCTGATGAGGAGCCTGGAGCTCGTCGACTACGAGCCCGCATCTGACCCCGGGAACATGAGGTACTACCCGAAGGGAAGGATGATGAAGGCGCTTCTGGAGGACTACGTCACGGGCATGATCCACGACTACGGGGGCATGGAGGTGGAGACCCCCATCATGTACAACATGAACCACCCGACGCTGGCAAACTACCTGAACAGGTTCCCCGCCCGCCAGTACACCATCGAGCACGACGACGACAAGTACTTCCTACGGTTCGCCGCTTGCTTCGGCCAGTTCCTCATGGCCCACGACGCCACCATCAGCTACAGGGACCTCCCACTCCGGATCTACGAGCTTACCAAGTACAGCTTCAGGCGCGAGCAGAGGGGGGAGCTCGTCGGCCTCAGAAGGCTCAGGACCTTCACCATGCCCGACGTCCACGCCATGTGCAGGGACCTGCCCCAGGCCAAGAAGGAGTTCAAGCGCAGGTACAAGCTCGTCAGGGATACGCTTGGAGGGATAGGATTCGAGAACGACGAGTTCGAGCTGGGGATCAGGACGACCGAGGAGTTCTACAAGAAGAACAAGGGGTTCGTCCAGTCCCTGGTGAAGCAGCACGGAAAGCCGGCCCTGGTCGAGATGTGGAAGGAGAGGTTCTTCTACTTCGTCCTCAAGTACGAGCTCAACTTCATCGACGCCCTCGGGAAGGCCTCGGCCCTGGCCACCGACCAGATAGACGTCGAGAACGGTGAGAGGTACGACATCACGTTCATGGAGGAGGACGGCCACGAGAAGCACCCGCTGATACTCCACTGCTCGCCGAGTGGCGCCATCGAGAGGGACATCTACGCCCTCCTGGAGAAGGCCCACATGGGCATGGCGAAGGGCGTGAGGCCCTCCCTGCCATTGTGGCTGGCGCCGACCCAGGTCAGGATGATACCGGTGAACGAGGGCCACGTCAAGCTCGCCATGGACTACGCCAAGAAGCTCTCCAGGGGCAAGGTGAGGGCGGACGTAGACGACCGGGGGGAGACGGTGCAGAAGAAGATCAGGGATGCGGAGAAGGAGTGGATACCCTACATCATCGTCCTCGGCGAGAGAGAGATTGGCGCTGAGAAGGTGCCCGTGAGGGTGAGATCCGACGGCAAGCTCCATAAGATGTCCCTGAAGGAGCTCGGGTCGGAGATCAAGAAGCAGGTCAGGGGGAAGCCCTTCAGGCCCCTGCCCCTGCCGATGAGCGTCCAAGGGAGACCCAAGTTCGTGGGATAGAGGACTCCCACACCATTATTTTATTCCTAGCCGACGCCGTGACGCCACTTCTCTATCTGCTTGTCCTTCTTGCTTCCCTTCTTGAACTCCTTGTAGTGATCCTTGCAGAGATAGGCCCTCTTCCCCTCGACATCCAAGCCCGCAGACTTTGCCTTGGGGAGGGAGACGGATCTGACGGCGTCATCGTCGCAGCCAGCAACTGAGCATTTAGTTCCCTTGCTTATCTTCCCCAGATGACCTCACCAGCCCTTTATCGTAAACGAATCCAAGTGCTCACGTATAAAACTAATGAAGAAAACGTTCGTTTTGGTC
>CAYONH010000227.1:0-3237 GCA_964405275.1 uncultured Candidatus Bathyarchaeia archaeon
TGAAGTCGAGCAGGGGCCTCATGGACCCTGACTGCCCTGAGACCGAGGAGAAGATAGAGGCGCTCCTGGACCGCCACAGGAGCAGCTTCGTCGATTACCACGACGTAAAGACGCGGAGGAGCGGCACCCAGGTCTTCGCCGAGCTTCATCTCTCCATAGACGGTGAGATGACGGTCAAGGAGGCCCACGACTTCACGGATCATCTGGAGGATGACCTGAAGAAGGAGCTCCCCGATGTCTCAGTGACGATCCACGTTGAGCCGCCCCCGAACCACGGCTGACCGTATCCGTTGGGATTTTGTATATAAAGTCGCACGCGCAGCTCGTGAACTACAACTATAAATATAGCACAGACGTCAAAGCCCGCTGACCCGATGGAGCTGGAGCTGACCCTGCCGGGATCCATGGCGGGGGCGGAGCTTAGGGCCACGTTCTACACCCTCGAGGCGGCCTCGAAGGATCTAGCTGTCGTCGAAGTTGGAGTAGCTCAGGTCTCAACGGAGTTCTCGGTCTGGGGAGTCCTGGAGATCGTAGTGACACGCTGAAAGGGGCCCACTTTTCACTCCACGTTAATCTCCCAATGCTGGCCCCTGTCCAGGGGGTATCCTAATCCAAACCATAGCGACTTATTCTACTCCGGCGTACCCTCTGGGGGTTTAGTAAACAGCATCGTGAGTGTCGCCCCGAGCATCGCGCAGCCCAGGAAGAGGAGGGTGACGTAGTAGGTGCCCGTGACATCGACGAGCCATCCCCCGAGCAGAGGGAAGAGCCCGCCCCCTATCCCGCCTCCCAGGGTAAGGAACCCGAAGAGGGTGGTGCTGTACCGCCTACCGAAATAATCCGTGATTATCGCCGCGTACTGCTCCGGTGCTCCCCCGTATGTGAGCCCGTATAAGACCGCCCAGGCGTAGAGCATTGTGAGGTTCGCGGGGAGGAACGCGGCTGTGAAGAAGGAGAGGGCCATCCCGCAGGTGGTGGCCAGGATGGTCGTCCTCCTGCCGAAGCGGTCCGAGACTATGCCGAAGAGGAAGCTCCCGGCGGCGCTCATGACCCCGATCACCCCGAAGGCCCCGCTCGCCTTGATGGGGTCGATGCCGATGCTGATCATGTGGGGGACAACAAACGTGAGTATGGATATTATGCCTCCCACGGCGAAGAAGTAAGACAGGGTGACGAGCCTGAGGGACCGCGTCCCTATAGCCTGCCCTGGCTCCCAGTCGATCTCGGTGGAGCCCGAGTCCTCGTCTACATGGTTCTCACCGGGCTCCTCGCCGTCGATGTGTAGCCCCATGGACTCGGGGTCCTCGCGCAGGAAGACGTAGCCGATCACCGAGGTCACCACCACAACGACGAGACCCAACGCCCTCATGGTGGCCCTCCATCCCAACGCCACGATGAGGTTGGCCACGACGGGGACTATTGTGGCCTGGCCGACGCTGACCCCCATGCTGGACCATCCGACCGCCCTCCCCCTCTTACGCAGGAAGAACCTCGAGAGGATCACTGTCGGGATCACGTATAGGGCCGCGGCCCCGGTGGCCGCTATCACTCCCCAGAACAGGTAGAGGTGCCAGAGTTCCTGGATGGTGGAGACGAGGGCGCCGCCTCCCCCCAGAAGCAGGCCCCCGATGAGGACCGTCTTCCTAACCCCTATCCTCTCCGCCAAGCTCCCGACCAAGGGGGCGGAGACGGCGTAGACCCAGAAGAAGGCCGTGACTGCGGAGGCGGTCATGGCGGTGGTCCAGCCGAACTCCTCCTGGACCGGGGTGAAGAAGACGCCGACGGAGTACCTGAGGCCGAACATGAAGGCGTAGATGAGGAAGGTGATCGCGAAGATCACCCACCCGTAGTAGAAGGGCAGGCTCTTCGCGGTGGACCGTCCGGCCATATAGAAATCCTCGAATGATCTCTCTCGCGTGGCCTATTGTGTAATAACAGTTACGATCAGGGTCAGCAGTGGCGCAAAGACCGTCGGTCTCACCCGGGAGTGGCCGACAGTTAGGTTTTAAACCCCTCATCAACGACTATCCGTGATACCAATGAACGTTCTAGAGGCGATTAAGACCCGGAGGAGCGTCCGGAAGTACAAGCCCCAGGAGATACCCGACGAGGACCTGAAGGAGATCCTCAAGGCAGCGCAGCTCGCGCCCAGCGCCGGCAATAAGCAGCCATGGCGCTTCGTGGTGGTCAGGGACTCGGAGACCAAGAGGAGGCTGGCGGAGGTCGCCAGGAACCAGATGTGGATCGCCGACGCCGGAGTCGTCGTCGCCGCGCTGGCGATGGACAAGGAGGACCCGGAGGTCTACGCTAGGTGGGCCGAGAGGGACGTGATGACCGCCGTGGAGCACATGGTCCTGTCGGCTTGGAGCCTTGGCTACGGTACCTGCTGGATAGGGGCCTTCAAGGAGGAGGACGTCAGGGAGGTCCTGGGCGTCCCCGAGAAGATGTCCGTCATCAACCTGCTGCCCATAGGGGTTCCTGACCAGAGCCCGGACGCGAGGGCCAGGAAGCCCATCGAGGAGCTATTCCACGACGGGAGATACGGCAAGCCCCTCAGCCTCTAACCCTTTTTCTTTCTTTTTGTATGCGCCCACGCCCGAAGCCATCCAAAGTCTTATGTTGAGTTCACCCCTACTAATCTGAGCTTTAAAAGGGATGTCAAAATGATTGAGATTAGGTTCCACGGTATGGGTGGTCAGGGGGCCGTGATGGGCGCGCTGATCCTCGCGGAGGCAGCCTTCAGCGAGGGCAAGTACGCCCAGAAGATCCCCGTCTACGGAGGCATGAGACGAGGCGGAGACGTAACCGTCTTCCTGCGCCTAGACGACAAGCCCATACGAAGGACATGCGGGATATACGAGCCAGACGCCCTCGTCATCCTCGACCCCACCCTCTCCGCCCATGAGCGCATCGTCAAGGGCCTCAAGCCCGGGGGAACGGCGATACTCAACGACAACAGGGACCCGGGGGAAGTCAACCTGGGCGTGGAGCCCGGGAGGATAATCACGGTTCCCGCCTCGGAGATCTCGTCGGAGGTCTTCGGCGCGCGGGCGATCCCCATCACGAACACCATCCTGCTGGGCGCGATTGCGAAGGCTACTGACTGGGTGAAACTGGAGAGCCTCAAGGGCCCCATTATGCACACCTTCCCTGGCAGGATAGGTGAGCTCAACGTGGGTGCCTGTAAGCGGGGTTACGACGCGGTGAAGGTCATGGAGGTGGGCTGATGGCGTCTGT
>CAYONH010000228.1:0-3224 GCA_964405275.1 uncultured Candidatus Bathyarchaeia archaeon
CACTGTATCTAAAGAAACATCAAGAAAGATTCGAACTTTTTTAGTACACAACAGCGGTTCGAAGCTCATAAGAATGTACCCAACGAAGAGGAGACTATCCCTCCTATTAACCGTCATAATCTTATCCGCATCCACCATCCCGACCCACGTCAAGTCAGCTTCCACGACGCAGCGATACGGGATAATCATCGGGATATCCGACTACGAGTCCATCATGGACCTGGAGCTCACAGACGACGACGCAGCGGCCATGGACGCCGTCCTCGGAGACCTCTACTGGACCCACGTCACCCTCCTCCTGAACCAGCAGGCCTCCAGGACGGGGATCAGGGACGCCATCCAAGCCCTCCAGGGAACCGTCGACGGGGACGACATCGTCCTCCTCTACTTCGCGGGCCACGGCACCTACGGCGACGACCTGAGCCCCCTGGACGAGGTCGACGGATACGACGAGTACATCTGCCCCTGGGACGCCACCCTCGACCCCGCCACGAGCATCAGGGACGACGAGCTCGAGGCCTGGCTCGACGCCCTCCCCTGCAGGAAGGTCGTCATCCTGGACACCTGCTTCAGCGGCGGCTTCATCAGGGAGAACGAGATGACCTCCCGGACCATGCCAGGCCGCCCCAAGGCAGACCTGGAAGACTCCGTCGACAGGGACCTCGCCAAGCCCGGGTACATAATCCTCGCCTCATGCGAATATTATGAGTACTCCTACGAGAGCACCGCCCTGGGCCACGGCGTCTTCACCTACTACCTCCTCAGGGGCATGGCCTCCGCCCCCTTCCCAGCTGACGCCGACGGCGACCACATGATCTCGGCCGAGGAGGGGTACTTCTACGCGGCCCCCCTCACCACGGCCTACGCCCCCCTCCAGCACCCCCGGATGCACGACGACGACACCGCCGCCGAGGTGGAGCTGGGATGCGACCAGACCGTCGGGGGGGAGGTCATCCCCGTGGACAGGGGGGCGGTCCTGGCCCCCATCCTGGGGCAGGTATGGGTGGTCCTTCTCTCACTGCTGCTTGTGGTGGTCACCGTCCGCAATGGCGAGCCGTGAACCTTGAGACCCCCCGGAAGTCCATGACAAACAATTAAAAGTGAACTGAAAGGTAGGAGTATACGTGGTTTGATTTGTCACTGGCGATGCCGACCGAGCTAGCCGCCAAGTTCCTCATAGGATGCGGGGGAGCGGCCTTCACGATCTACTCGAACATCGGGGGCGAGCTCCCGGGGATGGGCAAGTCCACCGAGATCAGGAACCTCACCGAGTCCATCGACGAGCTGAAGGACAAGGTGAAGGAGGCTGAGGGGAAGCTCGGGGCCGAGCAGGACAGGCTGTCCAAGGCTGAGATCTCCGTGGAGCAGTTCGGGGCGATGGAGCGGAGCATCAACAACCAGAGGGACGACTGGAACGCCGAGGTCGTGGACCTCCGGAAGACCAGGGACGCCCTGAGGCGGGGCACCTACTTCCAGGGGGCCCTCATCTTCGTCGCCCTCGGCGGCTTCTTCGCGATGTTCCTGACGTCGGGAGCCCTCCTCGAGAACAGCACGCCGCAGGTGCAGACCATCCTCTCCGCCGTCGTCGTGGGGGCCGGCTGGTCGGGAATCATCAGCCGCTACATGCAGACCGGGGAGCTCAAGGACGAGGCCCTTGTGAGGAGCAAGAAGCTCGACGACATCATGGGGAACTACGAGGGGATAATCAAGGACAACCTGGCGGGGTACAAGGAGAAGCTGGACACCATCAACGGGGAGCGGGCCTCGATCGTGGAGGGGTACGAGGAGGTCGTCGCCAAGCTCGCGGAGAGGGTGGAAGAGGGACGGGAGATAGCGGCCAAGTTCAACATGTTTAAAGAGGAGATCAAGGACACGAAGATCGTGGAGGACCTGGCCAGGCTGGGCATCCAGCTATAGGAGTGTGAGCGTGTGTCTGACAGTGAGAAGGACGAGATCGAGGAGCTGCTGAAGAGGGTCAAGGAGCTGGCCAAGATGAACATCGACCTCGACGTCCAGGACATAGAGGACGACGAGAGGGTCCAGCAGACCCGCAGGCAGGTAGAGCAGCTCAAGAGACGAGTCTGAACCCTTTTTCCACCTTTTCTGTGTACACCCGCCATCCAGCAGGAAAAAGGTCACTCCCATCCGTAGGGGGACAGGGTGACCGGGTTGAGGAGGCTCTCCGTGGGGGCGTAGTCGTCCGTCAACACATTTGAATCCTCGTAGAACAATTCCCCCTCGTAGAGGTTACCCGCGTACCTCGCCAGGGCATCGCCCCTGAAGGGGGCGCCCCCAGCCATCACCTGGAGCTCCTCGCTCGTGTACCCGTGGTCCGCCGCGGTCGCCATCAGCGCGATGTTCTGGACCATGGAGGTTGACCTGCTCCGGGTGGTGAAGAGGTAGACCTGGGGGAGGACCTTCTCGACGGTCCTGACCTCGGCCATGAGGAGGTTCGAGGTGTCCCCTATGATGGAGCTTATGAGGTTCGAGACGACGACCCCGCCGGGGTTGAGGTGCTCGGCGAGGGCCTCGAAGAACTCCAGGGTCATGAGGTGGAACGGCACGTAGGTCTTGGAGTACGCATCGAGAACGATGAGGTCGTAGGCCCCCGCCCTGCCCAGGAACGCCCTGCCGTCTGCGACGTGGACGTTGAGGCGGGGGTCGTCGGGGACGTAGAAGTACTCCCGCGCCACACGGATGACCTCGGGGTCGATCTCGACGACGTCCACTGTGACCCAGGGGTAGTACTCCAGGAACTGCTTGGGGCCCGAGAGGCCGCCGCCGCCGATGAAGAGGACGCTCTCTATGCCGGGGTTGAGGACGAAGCCCATGTTGAAGTAGTCTGTGTAGGTGAAGACGGCGCTGTTGGAGCCGTTGAGGTAGCACGCGCTGTGGGCCATGTTGTTCAGGTAGAGGACCCTGGTCCCCTGGCCCGGCTGGTCGACGACGGTGAGGGAGCTGTAGGCGGTGTCCTTATGGTAGAGGACGTCCCCGGTGAAGACGGAGATGGAGCCCCCCAGGAAGCTGGAGGAGGGGATGAGCATCACCAGCGCCAGGAGGAGCAGGGTCATGACCTTCTGTTCCCTCGCCAGCCCCGTCAGGGAGACGACTATCAGGACGGCGCCGAGGCCGAGGAGGATGGCCCTGACCCCGAAGTTGGGGATGAGGACGAAGACCGTGAAGAAGGTGCCGAAGATGCTGCCCCCGGTGGAGACGGAGTAGAG
>CAYONH010000229.1:0-3204 GCA_964405275.1 uncultured Candidatus Bathyarchaeia archaeon
GGGATTCGCCTCTGTCGAAGGAGGAGGAAATGAAGTTGGTTGAGAGATTCAGGGAGCTCGGTTACATCGGATAGGTTAAATAATCATTAACCCCTTTTACAAATAAGAGAGATTTCAATGTCTGGAAGGGGACCAAGAAAACGCCTAGTTACTGGGTCCATCGTGGACCCAGCAGGAACCCTCAACGCCTTTGAGACCGACAAACTCATAACCGATATTCCCACTCAATATATTCAACTGGACCCAGCGGTTCGAGCCTTCACGTTGAACAGTGTCCGGTATCTCATGACACCCACAAACGCTGTAACCTACGAGCTTATCCTCCTGAAGGGAGCATCGCTTGATGATATAGAGAGCCTGTCCAATATTGTGTGGCGTAGCGGGGCAGCTATGGCTTCCGGTACGCCCTATAAACGGTGTAACAACGAGGATGAGTTACCCATAGATGTCTTACTAGATGAGCCGGGAAAGCTCTATTACTTACAGCTTTGGACTGGGGCTACGGGGAACACTACGGGGTTCGTCGAGGTTGAGGGCATCGAACTCCTCAATCGGAGATGATGTTATGAGTAGGCATAGAGACCGGATGGTTTTCGGTTCACTCATAGACGACGATGGAACCGGGGCAGATTGGGAGGATGAAGACGTTATCACTGATACCCCAGCAAAATTCATCACGCTTGAGCCGAACGTCAGGGCCTTCACGCTTACGGGTGTCAGGTTCATGTTCAACCCGACAAATGGTGTGACCCCGGAACTGCTTTTCTTCAAGGGGGCCGCAGCCGACGACATAGAAAACTACTCTAATCTTGTATGGCGTAGTGGTGCTGGCTTGGTTGACTCTCAGCTTTACAGTCAACGAGGCAAAGAGGATTCACTACCAATCGATATTCTGCTTGATACTCCGGGGAAGCTCTATTATATGACGATTTGGACGGGGGCTCCCGGTAATACCCCCGGCCTCGTCGAGGTCGAGGGAATCGAACTTTTACATCGCAGGTAACCTCATTTCTATTTTTCTAGGGTTAATCTTAAAGCCTTGAACCCTGTAGAATACATGAAGGATTATGGCGAACCTCTCACCGGATAGAACCCTTCTCAAGGAGCGACGTAAGCCCTTCGTGCTTGGGGTCTATGAGATCGAGTCGGCTGACAACGGCAATACCATAGAGCTTGGGGATTTCGCTGACACCGATGCCATTCTCACGGCCACCATCATAAACATGAAGACGGGGGCAACGGTCACTCAGGCAGCGATAGTGACTAATGTGCTCACGATCAACGATGCCACCATCGGAAATGACCCCATAATCATCCTCGCCTATGGGTGGATGATGCCAAGTGGCTAGTTACACGGCTCAGGACTTTCTCGGCCTAACGGGGCTCACGAGAGACGATCTATCTCTCGCCAACACAGAGAAGGTCATAGATGTAGCTCTTGGCTTGCTCAATCTGTATCAGGCCGGACTCATGGAGAAGATGTCTGGGACAGCGGGTAACAAGAGCCTGAACGCCGATGGGCCTCAATGGGCTGCTATCTGCCACGTCTCAAACATGATCTACATCGACTTTCAGGAGGATGCCGGGGGTGACATGGACGTCGAGGGCCTCAGTCTTAGGGCTAGGAGTCTTCTTGTGAAGAAGGAGACCCTTGAAATAATCCAGAGCCTAGCGGCTCAATGTGCGACTATTGGAAGGGACCCGTACAAAAACATAAGGTTGGTGTAGAAAATGGCGCTGAAGGTCATCCGAAGCCTCCGGGTCCACGGTCAGCGAGTCATACTTAATGCTCGAACCGTGGGGGCTAGGGATGCTCATACTGGGGCCGCCGCAATAACTTATGGAGATGATCAGTCGATCAGGGCCTTTGTGGGTAGGCCTCAGTCGAGGCCTATTCCCTCGGACCTCGGGGATATTACTGAGACCTTCAGGTCATTTGCCACGGCTACATCAATTTCCAAGGGAGACAAAGTCACTTTCGATGATGGGGTTTACTATGTCAGGGACACACCCACGGAGACAAAACGAGGCATAGGAAACGAACGCCTCGTCTACAGAACAACCATTGGGAGAGATCCCCTGGGATGAGTGCATCTAATCCTCTCTATCGCCTTGAGACTCTTCTCGATGGGATCGCTGTTGGGGCTAACACGATGCTCGTCATCTGGGAGGGGACTCAGGAGCCACTTGAGGAACTCTTCGTCACTGACAGCATCGAGATCATCTTCGTTCTGGGTAAGCCCACGGTCATAGGCACTAGGGAATCGGATCTGATGCCACATGAGTACACTCACATGGTCCCAGTTACGATCATGGCCCTGACATCTGACAATGTGTATCTAGCAGAGACCGAGATGAAGACCTACATATCGAATCAGCGCTCAAATTACATGGGGTCTGGTGACTATTTCGCCGTGAGTGATAGGCCGGGGAGGGTCAATAATATTAAGGTAGGTCAGAGAGTAATTTATAGGACCTCCTACAATGTAAAGTATAGGGAGTCATGATAGATGACTGATATAAAATATGATTACTGTTCCTCACTCAAGATTGGTTATAGCGCCATAGAGATGACCAACATCACGAACATCATCTACTACGCCGACGAGATCGTGGTCCCCGGAGGAGAGGGGGAGGTTGAAGTCATCCCCAGCATCAACTTGGCTACTCCCGTCGGCGTCAGTGGACGCCATAAATACTGGCGTATCACTGTGGCTCTGGACAGTAATGACATGGAGGCGCTTTACACCCAAGAAGTGCAGGCGTTAGATAATACTGCTAGAGCTATCAGGGAGGCCACCGACAACGACGAAATAGAATACTTCGTAGCTACTCTCGTGAAGCTGGGGGGCGGGACGGTCACAATCACCTTCGACAGCGGTTCTGTGTGGTGTGTCGATGAGGAGGAGGACTGGAACTTCGAGGAGGGCGTCGAGTTTCAGCCAACCATTTTGACGTTCATCTGCATCGAGAACAGGGCTGAGACATAATGACGGGTAGACAAATTATCAAGTGTACCGAGGTGGACTGTAACGGCAATACCTCGGTGAACGTCGTCGGGTACAACCAGAAGTTTGATCAGAAGATAGTGCCAAGGTTTACTCCGAACACGACGGCTGCCGTGGGGGTGCGGCACCACTCAGGCAAGCACCGGATTATTACCATAGACCATGACAGCGTCACCGATATCTATGATGCCTACAT
>CAYONH010000230.1:0-3200 GCA_964405275.1 uncultured Candidatus Bathyarchaeia archaeon
TAAAGTTGTATAAACACAAAGGCTTCCCCCGGACTGGGGTTGAGGCCCTCACCGTTGACAGGGTTCTGCTGAATCTGGGGCTAGACGAAAAGGATGATCTCAACAGGAGAGCCGTCGGATTCGCTTGGCACAAGCTCTACGATGAGAAAAAGGTTGCGGTCCCCCAGTTTTGGAGGCCCCCAGACGACAACGCAGACAAACTCCCATTCTAAACTTTACCCTTTTTTAACACAGTCCTTATAAGCAAAATCCCTTTATATAGTCATGGCTAAAAAGGAGATTTCAAAATGAGCTCAATAGAAGAGTTCAAGAAGAGGATCGCTGAAGACGATACTTTTGCTAAGAGCCTCTTTGAGGCTCAATCCAAGGCAGGCAAGGACCCCGAGACCTTCACCGACGCTATGACCGAGTTCACATCCAACCTCATGGAATCAACCAAGAGAACCGTCACAGATGAGGTTGACAAGATCGTGAAGCAGGCCGTAGAGGACGGGAAGAAAGACGCTCTCGACGCAGTATCCAAGGCCTTCGGGTTAACCGAGGATTCCCCAGTCATGAGAAGTGAGCTGGCAGAGCTTATCCGTAAGGGTCAGCTTGAGGCTGACCCGACTGGCAAGAGGGGAGACGAGGACCCCGAGGACAGAGATGGCGACAACCTAGCTCCAACTGATAAGGTGCTCGATCCAGCGGCAAGGTTCGCTGAGATGCAGAAGGAGAGGTCCTTCAGTGTTTGAGGACGGTCAAACATTCGAGCAGTTCCTCAAGGACTACTATGCGATAGGTCCTGAGGGCTACCTCAACTACATGGGTCGCCTGCAAGGGATGACCATGGAGGAGGTTAGGGAAAGCGCCGAACTCAGAAAGATACTGACCTACAACGAGACCAACTACTACGAATCTGGCTACATGATGGATGCACAGCTTCAATTCTCATGGCTCACCGACCTGTACAAGCTGTTCGACAAGAGGCCCATAACCTCTGTCGGCCTGAGCTTTGACCACATCGACGCCCACGGATTGAGCACAAGGGCCGTAAAGCCCCTCGGTGCGACAACCATATTCTCAGGCCCAACAGAGCCCACAGTTACCCCGATTGCAAACCTTGCGAGCCCTGTCATGGGGGTCGAGCTTTCACACAGCTTGACCGACTACATCCATGAGAAGGTTCCGGGGGTACTGAAGAGGGGGCAGAACGTAGGCTGGGAATACCTGAAGAATAAGCTGGCCCCAATCGCTCTCTGGAACTACATCGACACTTGGCTCGGAGGCTATGCAACAGCCGCCAACGCCCACGGAGTAGAGACCCCCGCCGCAGACCAGATCGAGTGCCTTGACAGGATGATCTCAACTAGGGTCGAGTCTGGTGCAGCCACCCACGTCTCTCTCGCTACGGACGGAGACGTCTACTGGGATGGCTCTGGCGCTGTCGCCATCAGGGTTGACAGGGACCAGACGACGGCTAACTGGTTCGACGCCCAACTCAAGCTACCTGCTGCCGCCGGGACTGAGGAGGCATATCAGATACTTGAGGAGGTTGACGACCTAATGAAGGCCGCCAAGCCCTACAGCGAGCGTAAGAGGTACATCGGCATCACGACACAGTCAACACTAAACAAGATGCAGGACGAGTATGGTGGACAGGTTCGCTCCCTTGAGGGTGAAGTCAAGGCCGCCATAGGCATCAACGGAGTCAAGACAGCCGAGGGTCATGAGATAGGCTTCCCCGTACAAGCCATCAAGACCTGCGGCCTGACGATTCCAATATTCACAAGCGAGGCGCTGCCACTGGAGAACAGCGTCTACACCACACCTACAGCCGGACACCTCTACATCGTAGACCTCGACGTCTGCTTCATAAGGGTAGACATGCCAATGACCTACCTGGAGACGGGCTTCGGGGTTGAGATGTTGCACCAAGACAGATTGCGGTCTCGTGCGTTCCTCTTTGCGAAACAGAACCTGATCTGCACTAAGCCAGCGGCTTGTGCGGCTCTGAAGTGGATCAAGGCATAGGATAGATAGAAATGGTATTTGCTTCGGCAGTTATCAAGCGTTACCGGGGGGTGCTTGGACGCCTTTCTATCGAGATCGGTACATATACGAATGCTATTGGAGACACTGGTGGAGTTATAGTCACTAACCTGACGCACGTTCATTTTCTGTTCCTTCAGCCGGGAGGAGGAACAGTGATAGCATCTGCGCCAGTGGTAAACGAGGACTTCGCCACGCCCCTCGATGGGTCTTCAATTACAGTCGTAAATACAGCAGACGAAGATGGTTACTGGTTAGCCATCGGGACGCCTTAAGCAGGTGAATGAATGGCCTTCGCATCAGCGTTAATCAAGACCTACCGGGGAGCTCTTGGTAAATACAAGGTTACCATAGGCACATTCACCAATACCCTTGGCAGCACCGGGGGAGACATCAACGCTGGCTTAACTCACTGCCACTTCATCAAGCTCTTTCAAGGAGGAGCAGCGGTGATCGCAGATGAGCCAGTCGTAAATGAGACTCTTACAACCCCCATAGATGGGTCTGCCATAACTATAGTGACCACGGCAGACGCAGACGGCTATTTCATAGCTTTCGGAACCTAGTCCTGATCCCATCCCTTTTATTTTATTGCTATAATTCTAGTGTATGGCAGACGAGAAAGTAGAGACAGAGGTTTTAGAGATAGCCACCAAGCGAGGTGGCTCACAGTTTCGTTATAGTCCATTCATGCCGGGAACCAATAAAGAGATGAACACGGTCACGATTGACAAAATCCAGTTCATGTTCTGTCCCAAGTGTGGTGATCAGTTGGTGGCGGGTTCGGTTCTACCCCGAGCCTTTCCCTATATCCACACAGATTTGAAGCTAACCTGTCTTGGGTGTAGCACCGACTACCTCTTTGGGATACCTGCCGTGAGAGATACTGGCCTCAGTTGTCAGATATGGGATACTAACCCCGTTGAGGCTGTTCAGGTCTTCGCCAAAATACATCCCAGCCCGCCTCAGTGTCCATGGCATAAAGTAGACATGATTCCAACCAAGGTCTTCGGAGACTGGATACCTGACGTCGAGATCGTCGAGGTTCAGTGGAAGTGTCCAGAGTGTTTCCTGACTCACCATGCGGCGGTGAAAAGGAACTTTACTCATGGAGGGGATTCGCCTCTGTCGAAGGAGGAGGAAATGAAGTTGGTTGAGAGATTCAGGGA
>CAYONH010000231.1:0-3199 GCA_964405275.1 uncultured Candidatus Bathyarchaeia archaeon
AAGTGCCCGATCCCCAGGGATCCGCCGCTACGGTGGACGGCCTTCTCCAGGACGATGATGTCCTTCGTGAAGTCGCTCGCCTTGATGGCCGCCATGCTTCCAGCCGCGCCGGCTCCAATGATCAAAACGTCGGTCTTGACTTGTTCCATGAATGTAATCAGGTCTACTGGATGTATAATTTTATTCTTAGACTACCGATAAACCGAGGAAAAAACATATTAAAAATGACTTTTTGGAGGCTACCACGAAAAAAACAGCCTCTTGATCCGCTCCAGCTGCGCGCGCACATGTAGGTCTATTCGGATCGTATCTGTAACTTCACGTTACTGTTGTCTATATCCGTGGTTGGTTCCTGAGTCTCCTTAAAGGATGAGAGTACGTCCATGTCCTCAAAGCAGAACAGGAGGCCGCTCCTGAGGAAAGAGGAGAACATCTCCCTGAACCCCAGGAACGCCACAGGAACCCCCCTCTGCGCCAGCTGATCGCTGATACCCCGGAACCCCCCGTCATGGGTGCCGATGATCACCAGGTCCACGTCCGCCCCCCCGGCTATGTTGCATATCGTGTATCCCATTATGGCGTCGGAGTCGAAGGGGGACTGGAACACCACGAATCCCGTGTCGTAGAGGAATTTTATCATCCCGTTCGATAGATTTGTGCTCGTGTAGGCGTAGTGGCCATTGAGGCTGTAGAGCTTTGAGAAGATGTGGACGAGGTCCTCGATGTCTAACCAGACGGAGTAGTCGTGGGCTCGACAGAGGATGTTCGACAGATCCAGGAACATCAGCGCGTTTTTTCCCTTATAATCGAAGTGTCGGGAGTAGGATGGGTTCCGCTGAAGCGACTCTACGATGGAGTTGATGTAGTCTTCCTTGTCCTGCATTAGGAAGGCTCTACGAGTTGTGATTTTAATGATTGTGGACACTAAATATCTTATAGGAGTACCATTTAACTCGCCTAGTTTAAAACCTTGAACGCCCTCCCCTTCCTGAAGGTCATGCCCAGGCGCAGCCGAAGACGGGGGTATCCTCTGGCGGTACTCATAGGGCTTGAGGGAGATCAAGCCGCCACATGGAACATCTACAGCGAATCCGTGAGACCCGGTGACCGGATACGGGGAGAAGACAAATTCCGATTCTACGAGTCCATCATTGACCTCCTGCGCCCGAGCCTTAAACAGGGAACCAAGAGCATCTTGGTCGCTACAGACGACGAGAGAGAGTACCGGAAGTTCCTTGGGCACATCGAGAAGCACCAGAGCTGGCTGCTGAAAGGGTGGGGCCTCAACACTGCAACCTTCGAACACGTGTCCGAGCCCGCAATAAACATCGAGCAGGTCAGGCGCCTCGTGAAAGCTCACGGCTTCAGGGAGAAGCTCTCCGAGGTGACCCAGGGGGACATCGGGCAGGTGATGAGCGTCCTCGAGAAGCGCCTCAACGACCCCCAGGGCATCGAGACGGTCCTCTTCAGCCTGAACGAGGTAGAGGACGCTGTATACCGTAGCGAGGAGAGCCCCGAGTACATCCTTGTCACCGAGCTCTTCAGATCCAGACGCCGGCGGAGGACTGACAGACTCCTCCAGGTCGCCGCCAACAAGAAGGTGAAGACCAGGATCATCAAGACAGATACACCGGCAGGAGCCCGGTTATCCCAGTTCGGGGGTCTGGTATGTATGCTACGTCAATAGAGTTCTAGCTGGGGGGCCTTCTCGCGCGCGCACAAGGAATGTGACATTTGCACGATGCAAGAAAAAAGACAAAGCCTGCGCGCGCACTGCTTCTGGCGAAATACCTGAGAAATGAAAACAAAACATGGGTCCCACGAATAGCATTATGAGAACTACACTGCGCGCGCGCGACTCAGCAATTTAAACCCCTAAGTTACTCGTACTTATCTGTAAGTCTTGAAAAAGGAACGGGGATAATCCTCGAGTAGGTTTATGACCTGTAATGAATGCGCGTAATTGTTCGATCTGCTCGAGTCAAGATAGGACATATAATCGATTGGAGGCACTTCAAGGGCCGGGAGAATCCTACTGATGTCTTGACGGTGAAAGACTGGATCGACGTGTAGAGCCCTGGGTGGATGAAGGTTGTGTATAAGCAGCTGAGGGCTGTGATGAAGATCCCAGCAGGCATGCTAAAAGCAGGTTGGCGTATGAACGGTTGATGTGGCAGGGACCTGCGTGTCTATACAAGAGATTATACAGTATCAGAATTGCATTTCGGTAGTCGTCCATACCTTTCTATATATTCACGTAGCAAGACTTTCTTCAGTTCCTCAGCTTTTTCATCATCATATGTAATCTCATATCTGAAATAAATGGATGGAGATCTACATCTATCTCCAAGAATATACTTTAACAATTCACTACGAAGTTTTCCGTTTCCAATATACGTTATCTGGGACTCGTCTTTTCTACTTATGGAAAGTTGATAAACACCGTAGACATCGTTAACCTCAACATACTTTGTAGTGTAGAACGCCCAATCCGAAAACACCATTACAGTATCTTATAAAAAGAGGTCTCTTATTATTGTTTGAATAGTTCATGCGCTCTTTAATACCGATTATCAGGTATATATCGCAAACGCGCGCGCAACATCGACCAAACGCGCATGTGGCTGATTCATAGATCCATTTCGAAACTAAGCTTCTGAACGATTTCTTTATACCTATTCCGAATGGTGACCTCGGTCACCTGAGCCCCTCGCGCGATCTCCCCCTGAGTCCGATGTTCACCACATAGAAGACCGGCAATATAAGTAGCAGCAGCTGCAATCCCCGCTGGTCCTCGGCCGCTCGTCAACCTAAGATCCGTGGCCACCCCAATTATCTGCATCGCAAGATTCTCGACGTTACCAGAGAGGGTAAGATGGTTTACGAACTTAGAGATATAGCTCTTCGCCTTAACCGGAGGAACTCGGGTTTTCAGCTTTCTGAGGAGGAACCTGTAGTTCCTGCCGCTTTCCTTCTTCGAGATGTTTGCGGCCTTCCCCACTTCCTCGAGGGTGCGGATCACGTTACACTTGCGGCACGACATGTAGAGGGAGGCGGCGGCAACCCCTCGTATGGAGCGGCCGCGAATCAGGCGCTTCCTGACGACCTGACGGTAGATCATAGACGCGGTCTCAAGTACATTCCTAGGGAGGTTGAGCTTATAGGCAATCTTCGTGAGCTCGGAGAGGGCGTATGCGAG
>CAYONH010000232.1:0-3178 GCA_964405275.1 uncultured Candidatus Bathyarchaeia archaeon
TCAGTCATCTCCAGCCTCTTTGTCGTCGCCTCAAGTTTCTCGTAGGTGGTGACGAGAGTATCGTAGAGCATCAGTACCAGAGAACCAGAAGGGGATGGTGGATATAATTATTTTCCAAGGCTCTAGACTGTGTAGATGTCGGCGGATTTCTCCCCGATGTTGATGGTCTCCATGAGGGCGTCTATGAGGCAGTACTCCCCAACCCTTTCGATTATCGTCTCGAAGATGTAACTAGTGCCTTTCTCCCGTTCGATCCTGGTGAGGAGGCTGGGGGGGAAGATGTCGTTCTGCATGAAGTTCCAGATGAAGTCGAGCCTCGGGAACGCGTGGTGCCTCAGGACGACGTATGACCTGTAGTGGATGAGCAAATCCGCGTACTGGATAGCCCAAAGGCCTGCAAGCTCCTCGTCGGTCCTGATGCAGTCGTCGTCGGATCGCTCCCTGATGATCTCCATGCTCACCTCGAGCTTGTCCTTGTGGTCTTCAAGTATGTGCTCCCTAGTGGCTTTGATGATGTGGTCGCCCCCCGCGTAGTCGTCGGCGTGGATGACCTCATGCACTGAGGTGTAGTAGGTCATGGTGTGGGGGACCTCGGGTATGTCGAGGGGGCTGTCGCAGAAGGGTAGTTCATCGTCGAGGGTGATTGTCGCTGGAGGGGCGAAGTCGCCGTAGAGTGTGTGATACTTGCCCTCCCTCTCCTTGCGCAATGGAGCCGCTTGGAATGTCCCTCGATTGAGAATGCTTCTTGTGGCTGCGAGGTTGAGGCAGATGGGCAGTTGAAGCTTAATCTGGGCGTCGTCTATCAGCCTGATGGACTCGAAGACGAGCTCCCGTACGTCCTCTGAGTTCAGCCTTCTCCGCCCTATCAACTCATATCTGGTTCTGTTGTGAATCTTCACATTTAAGGAAAGTGGTGTAAGGGTACCTACTACGATGTCTTTCGATATGGGGAATGGATTGTTTTTAGCTAAATGAGCCCTTTACGTACTGCGTGAACCCTTGGTTGCCGAGCATCGCCGCCAACAGGATGCCCATCACGATCATCTCGATTTCGGCCTTCACGAGGACCTGCACTGTGAGCGCGGCCACCCAGAAGATCGAGTTCGGGATGAACAACGGGAAGAGGTACATGAAGACGACGTACGTCCATATCCCCTCAGGGATATAGGAGAGGACGGTCGAGACCACCATCATCGGTTTTTTTCCCCCCGCGTCAAGCTTCTTCATTAAGATGCCTGCTGTGATCCCTGTCAAGGCCTTTCCCACTGGCAGCCCGAAGCCGGTGATTAAGTTACCCTTAGAGAAGCCTAACTCGAAGGCGGCTACGGAGCCTCCGATTAGGCCTGTGAGGCCTCCAACGAGGGGTCCCCCGAAGAGAGCCGCCATGAACGTCGAGAGGTGGGAGAGGTCGAGGGCAAGCGAGAAGCTGACTGTTCCAAGGGGGATCGCCGGTATCAGTGGGGCCAGCTTTATCGAGATGAAGGAGAGGACGTTTCCGAGGGCGGCCATCACCGCGATGAAGGTCAACCTCTTGGAGCTGAACAGGTCGCTCATGGGCTTCTGGTCTACTCCGATGCCTACCCATATCAAGGTTGCTACAAAAAAATTGGTAGATATAACCCTGCCCTATAGGAGGTCAGGGCATACCTCTCATGCTACGCTTGAAGTAGTCCTCGATCTCCTTCTTTTGCTTCTCAGGTATCTTCCGCTCGAAGGGGAATGCCGCGGCCTCGGCGACGTACCTCGTCAGGTACTCCTCGATGAACCTCCCCTGGTTGTGGAGCGCCCTGGGGTTGAGCCAGCTGATGTCGTCCTCGATGCTGTGCATGAATGTGTTGCTGGGGGTGCCCCTGGAGAACGAGACGCTCGGGATGCCGACCGCCGACAGGGAGGTCCCGTCGGAAGAGTAGACCCCCTCGTTCACGGTGAACACTGTCCCCGTTTCCTTGGATAGCAGCATAATCGAAGTCTTCAGCTCGGGCGGGCCAAGGGTTCTGGATGAGTTGGTGCCTAGGAAGCCTCCGTGCACGTCAAGATTCACGCAGAGCACTGTCCTGTCGAGCTCAGTCTGGTCCTCGTCCTCGTTCTCCTTCTTCGCCTCTTCAGAGGCCTTCCTCAGCTTGGTGGCGTAGTCCCTGCTCCCAAGGAGTCCGACCTCCTCGCAGCCCCAGGCAGCGAACTTCATGGTCCTCTTTGTGCCCTTCTCCTTGAAGACCCTGGCGAGCTCCATGGCTATGGCCGTGCCCCCCGCGTTGTCGCCTGCTCCTGAGACCTCGAGGACGGTGTCGTAGTGGCCTCCGACCACGATTATCTCTTCAGGTCTCTCGTTTCCCTCTATCTCGGCTATCACGTTCTGGGAGTTGACTGTCTTCGACACGGTCTCAGCGACGACGTGGACCCTGCTGGCCCCCGATTGGACCAGCTTCCGGCCGTCCATGAACGCGATCCTGAGGGCCGGCAGCTCTCCGTACTTCTCCTTGACGAGGTGGCTTCCCCAGAGATTCTTCGCCAGGACCCGGGGAGAGCTCTCGATGAAGATCATGGCTAGGGGCTTGAACTTGGACAGCAGACGGTACGACTTCTTCCTGTCCTTGGGGCGTCCGGAGGTCATGATGATCTTGCCCTCGATATCCGGTGTGAGGTACTCCTCGTCGTACGTCTCGAGGTAGACGAGGTCTCCGGTCACCCCTTCTGGACCGGTGCTGCCGAATAGGGGCATCACCTCGCAGGGGATCTCACCCATCTTCGGCTCCAGGACTTCGAGCTTCTGGGAGACTACTCTCCCCGTGGTGACCTCGAACTCCTCTATAGATGTCTTGAGCCCGAGCGCCTTGAACTCGGAGGCGATCCAGTCGGCGGCCTTCTTCTCGGCCTCGCTCCCGCTGGGTCTGGTGCCGATGTCGACTGCGAGCTTCTCGATGTACTTGAAAGCTTTCTCTCCGTCGAACAGTAATTTTGTCATATGATTCTCGACATAAGTAGTCCTATACGATATAAAATGTTAATCAGGTATCTGAAGGTCTGTATGAAAAGAGGAATTTGAAAAATATATGTTTGGAGTTTAGACTCCCTCTGCCATTACGCCGTTCTTCTTGAGTTCGGCGTACTGCTCCTCGGTGTAGCCGAGGTACTCCATGACGACCTGCTTGTTGTGCTCCCCGAGGAGGGGGGCGTATGA
>CAYONH010000233.1:0-3178 GCA_964405275.1 uncultured Candidatus Bathyarchaeia archaeon
GTTCCTGCGGAAATATTATAATATATACTAATCCTCGGGTGATCATCATGCAGACTAGTAGCCCTCCGGAACTATCATCATCTGTCAAACCCCGTGTGGGACGCCTCCAGTTCATCGACTTCGCCAGGGGCATCGTGATGGCAATAATGGCTTGGGATCACGTCTCCAGCTTCTGGAACGAATTCCACCACGGGGGCGAGGGGGTCCTGGGACAGGCACCCCCCTTCCTGAACCTCACCTGGTTCCTTGAGCGCTTCGTCAGCCACGTCTGCGCTCCCTCCTTCATATTCCTCGCCGGCACGGTCCTCGCCCTCTCAGCGACGAAGAGGGTGCTTCAGGGGGAATCTCAGTCAAGCGTGAGCCTGCATCTGATCAAACGGGGTCTCGTGCTCCTAGTATTGGAGACACTACTCGTGACACCGGCGTTCTACTGGCTCGCGCCCCAATTCCCCCGGCTCTACTTCGGGGTCATCGCTTGCATAGGCGTCTGCCTCATCATCTTCAGCGTCTACAGGCGCCTGCCTCCGACCGTGATCCTCGCCCTCAGCCTCATCATTGTCCTCAACCATCCCTCCCTGAACCTAGATTTCATCCCCAACGACTACGCGTGGGGCTCGTATGCCAGAGTCGTTATCCATGAACCCAGCTTCGCCTTCTGGCCCTACGTCGGCCTCTACCCCATCATCCCGTGGATAGGCGTCATGGGGCTGGGATGGTGCTTCGGACTCCTCCTAGCAAAGATGGACCTAGCTAGGATTAAACGCCTAAAGATCCCCCTCCTAGCCACGGGCGTCTCGTCCCTCGCGCTGTTCTTCGTGGTGAGGTTGATGAACGGATACGGGAACCTCCTAAGGAGGGGGGGGAACACGGTCATCGACTGGCTCTACGTCTCCAAATACCCGCCGAGCCTAGCCTTCCTCCTGTGGACCCTCGGCTGGATGTGCATCTTCTTGGCCTTAGGCCTCGCCCTCCAAGACAGGCCCAAGTTCAACAAGGGGGTCACAGGCATCATCCTGGCCTACGGCAGGAACCCCCTCTTCTTCTACCTCGCCCACCTCTGGCTCTACAGGCTTAGGCTCCCCAACTTACCTAAGCCTCCCCCTCTCGAGATGTGGCAGACTTTCCTATTCTGGATCGTTGGCCTCTTCATTCTGTGGCAGCTATGCCTGAGGTACGAGAAGCTGAAGAGGAAGTATCCGAGATTCCTCCAGTACATATGAGGTGAAAAATGATGAGCACAATATCCGGTCTCCAACAGTTCAACACGCGATCGCTCGCGGTCGTGGCGCTTATAGTCATAACCTTCACCGGTGGCAACCTCTGGATTCATAGAGGGGATCCTCCCGTTGGTTACCTGAGGTTCCAGGATTTCAACCTCCAGTTCGACTACCCAAATGACATGCGCCTTCACGTAGAGGGTCTGGGAACTCCCGATCCCTCAGAGGAGACAGGAACCCTCACAGTGGAGCGCCAAGGAGCGATAATGAACCAAGCGGGGGTCATCTGGCTCTCCCAGGATATGGTTTCAAGCCCAATAGAAGCCCTGGATCTGATATTCATCCAGGCCTCGGGAAGCGAAACGGTGATGGAGAGAGGAGATCAAATCACATCGACTAAGAAAGGTCATGAAACGGTCATCGAGTTCTTCTACATCGCCGATCAGGGTTTCACGATACCGGGGGTCATAGGGGCCTGGAGCTGCGACGAGAATAATCGGGTGGTTGCCTTGTATTATTTGTGGTTGCCCGACGCTGAGAGTGCTGGTTCTCAGGCTGAGGACCTCCAACCCGCCTGGGAACTCCACCTGAACCACTTGAAGTGCCACTAACTCTGAAAGATTGTGAAAAGATTGCTCCTTCTGAGTCCCTTGGGTTATTCCTTGCGGGCTTGAGGGGGAGTAAAATCTAATATAACCCTCAGGCTGAGGTCAACCCGCGGTGTCACGTCATGCAGATACTATTGGACGAGATGTACTCGGGCCTCAAGGACTACCTGGAGGTCCTAGGGTGGAGCGTCGTGACGATACAGGACCTCGGGATATACGGAGTGAAAGACCGAGGAGTCGTGGACTATGCTAATGAGCACGACCTTATCCTAGTCACACAGGACCAGAAACCAGCCGAGCTGGCCGATCTCATCGACGTGAGGAACATCTACATGTCAAACGCACTCGTCGCGAGGGCCGTCGACAGAGAGATCAGGGAGAAGTATCCCGACATCGAAGGAAGGTAGATCTTTAACTCGAAATCAATATACATGACTATCTACATCATATCGAAAGTCATAGAGGTAACCAGATGGAGCAGCTTCACCATAACGGGGTTCTAGTGCCACCAGCTTACACTGGTCAGGGGCTTTCAGTCATCGTGAGGGGGGAGACCCTCACGCTCAACGACGAGCAGGAGGAGAGAGCAATGGCCTGGGCCAAGAAGATAGGCACCCCATACGTAGAAGACCCCGTTTTCGCAGAGAACTTCCACGAGGACTTCTCCGAGATACTGGGCGTCAAAGTCCTTCCGGGTGAAGTCGACTTCTCTCTGATCCACGGACTGGTCCTGAAGGAGCGTGAGGCACGTGCAGCCCTCAGCAGGGAGGAGAGGAAGGCCCTGGCCGCGGAGCGCAAGGTAGTCCGGGAGGCGAACAAGGAGAGATACGGCTACGCGGTCATCGATGGAGAGCGCTGTGAGGTCGGCAACTACACGGCTGAGCCCAGCAGCATCTTCATGGGGCGAGGCGAGCACCCTTGGCGGGGCAAGTGGAAGGAGGGGCCGAGACACGAGGATATCGAGCTGAACCTGAGCCCGGACGCCTCGAAGCCCGAGGGCGACTGGAAGGAGATTCACTGGGACTCCGAGAGCATCTGGATAGCCCGGTGGAGGGACAAGCTCAGCGGCAAGATTAAATATGTCTGGCCCAGCGACAACAGCCCCATCAAGCAGAAGAAGGAGATAGAAAAGTTCGACAAGGCGATAGAGCTCCGCAAGAACCTTCGCAAGGTCCAGAGGTACATACATGAGAACCTGACCAGTGACGACGTTAGGCGGCAGAAGATCGCCACGGTCTGCTACCTCATCGACGAGCTCAAGTTCAGGATCGGGGACGAGAAGGACGACGATGATGAGGCGGACACCGTTGGGGCCTCAAGCCTCCGGCCTGAACATTTATGCTTCAACGAGGA
>CAYONH010000234.1:0-3158 GCA_964405275.1 uncultured Candidatus Bathyarchaeia archaeon
TGCGCGCGCGCAACGCGTTTTTGCTGTAACCAGAGCAGTAAACAACTAACAATTAATCCAAATATCACCGATTCAACATTAAAACCGGGAATTCCTCTCGTTTGTTCAGGTTCTGGTTCGGTTCACTTTTTCCTTGTAGAAGTTGATTATCTTCAGCCTGTTGATGGCTCGGGTCCTCCTCCTGTAAAGGAGCACCTGGTCGCCTCCCTGGGAGATGCCGAAGGCCCTCTCGCCCCTGACAAGCCTCCTCCAGTTCAGTTTGGTCTCACTGTACTCTGAGACCTTGACTGGCTTCGTGGGTTTCATGAACGAGAAGACGTTGGTGGTCCCCTTCCCATCGTTGATGAGTACGTTCCATCCCTCCACCTTCATCTCTCCCGTCGATGGGGCCTTCACTTCGCCGATCAGCTCGCCCCCAAGCCACGGAGCAGCTTTCACCTGCAGCATACCCCCGAGGCGGAGGATGACGTACCTGTCGGAGATGTGGGCGTCCTTGACCTTCAACCGGTTTGAGGCCTCGAGGCGACCTGCAGCCCTAACTCCCGTGCTTGAGCGGAGTGCCGGACCACTGGTCCCTCTGCCGATGGCTTGGACGCCGCCGGCCGAGACCCCGTAGAGCTGACCGTCTTTGAGGGCGTGTGCCTTCATCCCTGAAAGCTTCGTCGACCTCCGCTCCTTCTTCACCACGGTTCTCCCGCCGGGCTCGGGCCTCCCGATCGTCCTAGCAACCATCCCGTCGCTGGCGATGAAGGCCGGTGCCCCATCTACAAATGTCCTGATCAGGTTCACGACGGGGGACCTGAACCTTGTCACCCCCAGCCTTTCGGGGCTCGTGGGGTCCTCCACGTCGTAGAGGGCTACCTCCCTGCCCGCTGCGACCGTCATCAGGTTGTCCGTGTACTCGATGGCGGTGACCTTGTCCTGGAACTCCAGGGTGTCTACATGCTCGTAGAGATGCCTCTGCAGCATGAACCTGCCCCCAACTTCACCATCGGCAGTGTAGGAGGTGATCCTGTAGTTCAGCTCCGGGTCGGAGGTAATCCTCACCTCCTTGAAGTCGGAGTCGTAAGCCCGTCCTGCGATCCCGCCCTCGGGGTCGGTAACCCTGACCTCTGCGACTGCCTCCTGGATCGAGGCGGCCTCGAGGACGTCGAAGTCGTTTCCCCGGGGGATGTCATCCCAGAAGTCGAAGCCCGCCATGATCTCCTCTGCGATCTCCAATATATCGTCCGGCATCACCCGCAGATCGTCGTGTATCTGAGTGATGCTCGGGTCGTAGCCGGCCGCGATTATCTCGATCACCCCGTTGAGGTCGAGGTATCTTTCCAGGGTCTGCCAGTTGCCCCCCTCGTCCTTCGTCAGGTAGTTGATCCTGAGTTTCGCGCTGAATGTCTCCCCGGGGGCTGGAACGTAACTTGTCCAGTACTCCTCGGGTTCGTCGTCCGGGTCATCAGGGATCGTCTCGAAACGCCTGTAAAATTCAGGGCCGAATTTAACGTCTATCCTAATCTCGTTCTGGGGTGACATGACCATTGCCCCCAGGGGGGCTCCGTCCTCCCCCATGGATAAGCCGGTGCCCGGGATGAGTGATGGGACCTCGCTGACCGTGAAGCACCTGTGCTCGTCGTCGACGAGCTCCCATCCCAGCAATGCCACGAGGGACTCCTCCTCCTTGACGAGCTTTACCTTCCTCTCGTCGTAGCCGTTGGGTGTCCCCGCGTTGAAGTACTTCACCTTGAGGGTTCGGAGGCCCTTCACCTCGAATCCCCCGCCGAAGCCGGCCTCCTCCTCCCCGGCCGTGGTGAGGTCCAGGTCCTGGTCGCCCGCTATGACCACCCTCCCAGAGTCATCAAGGTCAATGTTTTTAATCCTCATAGGCCAGAGCAGCCCGCCCCAGGGGCCTAGCATGGCGACCGGCTTGATCCGTGCGGCCCACCTCCTCTCGCCCTCCTTCCACACATGTATGCCCTTTTCGGCGTAGCCGCCGAGGTTGAGCTGGTCGTCAGCCATGTCGTTGGCGATCTCGTCCACGAAGAAGAGGGCGGGGATCGTGAGGAAGTCCAGCGCGATGGGGAGGAATATCCAGGGCAGCCGCTCCGAATCGAAGGCCTCGATGATGCCGCAGAAGCCCGCCTGGAATCTTTCCTTAAGGTTGGAGAAGGAGACTCCGAAGTTGAGGACCACGTTGAGGTCCCCGTTCACGTTCTCGAACCTTGCCGTCAGGCCGTATTTGAGGTCCAGGTTCACCGACGTGGGGCCGCACGGGGCACTGGTGGTCAGCCCTCCGTGGACCCTGATCTTATCGTCGTCGAAGTCGATGTTTCTCTCGTTTATTTTGTGGAGCCTGAGCTCGTCCGAGCTGAACCCGTTTAACTGGGAGATCAGCGTCCTCTCGACCACCCGGTGGTTGACGGCGAACCCGAACCTGTCCTCGCTTGAGCAGCCGGCGTAATGGGGGTGGAAGAGCATCTCCTGGAAGCCCGTCTGGATGTCCGAGTAGCAGGCGGCGATGATCGCGTTGCCCCCATGAGCCTTCAGGTAGTATGTGACCTCCCTGTCAAGGACCTCGGAGGGGAGCTCCAGAATCATGGGTATATCCGCCGCGATCGTGTTCAGCAGGTCCAGGAACTCCTGCAGGAGTGAGAATGAATCGTCGCTGGAGCGTCCCACTACGTCTACTCTCACTCGTTCATGTTTGCTCCCGTCGAGGAACAGCTTGAGTTCCACCCAGGCGAAGGGGCTGCCGATCACGCAGAGGTCGAACCTTATGTGAATCACGTTGAAGGGGTCCCCGTCGACACGAGGTAGGAACTCGAGCCCACCGATGGTGAACTCGACGCCGTGGGTGGCGATGGTCGAGGTCAGGAACCTGTTGACAGCGTTCTCGACCAAGCTCTGGTTGACCATGAACTCTAGGTGGGGAAGTTCGTTCAGAATGGACAATTCGTCACACGCTCTCCTATGAATGAACTACTACAGGGACGATGAATGTAATAAAGGGTTAAGCATTTCTTCGCTGCACGAAACCAGAGTTTATGTTATGCCCTGTAACGTTGTCACTAGTCCGTATCTCATTTTACCTGCCTTATCTTGCGCGCGCAGAAGTGGAACTACGAAACACTTCGTCTTGACATCATCCACATAGCCAGCATGCTAAG
>CAYONH010000235.1:0-3157 GCA_964405275.1 uncultured Candidatus Bathyarchaeia archaeon
TCGAAGCCGTCCAGTGTGACGTTGAGGTGGACCACGTCGGCCTGCCCCTCGCCCATCTTGACGACCTGGAACCCGTATCCGGGGATCTCCTGAAGCGCCACCATGGTGTTTACACCGACCTCCTCTCGGACGGGGGCGAACGCCAGTATGAGGAGGGCAGCTATTGCGACTCCGGCCGCCCCGAAGAGGGCTATCTTCCGGCTGCTGTAGGCCATATCTGTTCAGTCCTCCTATTTCATGGGGATCGACCGGACTCCGCCTGCAGCTCATCCAGCCTCGACCTTATCATCTCAAGCTCCCTCTGCAATTCACTTCCCGGCTGCTTTGCCCCAGGCATCAGAGACTCCACAGCGACTGTGGACATCAGGGCGATGAGGAAGAATATGAGGTATCCTGCGAATGTCATGCCACCTCCCTCCAGAGAGATGATTACTATACTAGCCAGGACGAATGTCCAGACGAAGGCGATGACCAGTTTCTTGCTCTCCATTTCTTTAAACCTCTAATTATCTGGTCCTACATGTGGAATCTAGGGATATAATGAAATGCTTTAGAACACTCCGTACAAAACCTTGTACAGCGGGTTCTAGGGCCTCTGCCTCCACACTCTGACGGCCTCGTACCAGAAGATCACGGTGCCGAGGCCCCCAAGGATGAGGGCGAAGACGCTGTAGAACGTCAGCTCCCTCAGCTGCGTGAGCAGGAACGCCAGCAGGGTCGTGAACATCGTCGCGTAGAGGACGTACCGGGGGAGGAGGAAAGTGCCCAGCTTGACGAACTGCTTGAGGACGCCGACCCTCACCTCCCTCACGAGCCTGTAGTCCCCCCTCTCCCTCGCGACGAGCCTCATCTCGACCAGCTTGTTCAGGTGGTAGGAGGCCAGGGCGGGGCTGGAGAAGCCCAGCTGCCTCTGGAGCTCCCTGACGCCCATCGTGCCGTCACTCGAGTTCAGGAGGGCCCAGTAGACCCTGAGGGAGTTCCCCCTCAGCTCGCTGGCTATCTTCTCCTCGTCGAAAGAGCTCAAAGTACGAAGATATCTCTAGACCGTGATATTTATTCTCAGCCTTTACACGAAAACGATCCCCAATTCAGAGATCCAATTCAAATTTTTTTACGGTGAGTCGACGCGCCTGATAAAAGGGAAAAGTAACTAGCTCAAGTGGGTATCTGGGATGAGCGGTAAACTACTTTTCGTCATAAACAGCGGCTCTGAAAACCCCAGCAAGGTCAAATGGGGCCTCAGAATGGCCCTGAACACACACTCACACCCCTACGGCGAGAAGATACTTGAGGACGTCAAGGTGCTACTATTCTGCGGCGGGGTGAGCATCGTGGACCCTGCTTCGCCCCACGCCATCGAGTTCCGTGAGAGGCTAGGCGAACTAGTGGGTGCAGGCGTCGAGGTCGCATCGTGCATCTCGATAGCGGGACCACTCGGTCTCGAAGAGGAGACAACGGCACTCGGCATCAAACTGGTCCACGCATCCGTCTACGTCGCTGAGAGAGTGGACGAGGGGTTCTCGATCATCACCTTCTGACGAACGCAAAGGCATCGATCACGGAGTATGCCTAATCCTCCTGGGCCAGTTGTGAAATTTTAAGTAGACATAGGAAAAAGAGGATACTCAGGTTGCTCCAATCATGACGAGAGGCACAATCAGGGTTGAGGGCGAGAGCATACTTCTCAGATCCGGTCAAGCCAAAGTCAGGATCGAGGCCTGGGGGAGAGACGGCATCAGGGTCAGAGCCACGACCCTTGAGGAGATATTGCACGACCTCCCTGGCTCTCTACTGGAGCAAGAAAGGGCTGAAGCCGAGGTCTCTTTCGATGGCAAAGTCGCCGAGATAAGGAACGGGGCGACCACGGTGAAGGTGAAGCTTGAGCCCCTCCACGGCTGGCCGATCCCCTGGAGGATCAGCTTCCACGACAACGACGGAAGGGAGCTCCTGGGGGAAAAGCTGGACAGGTTCCGACGATGGCCGGGCGTCTACCTCAAACACTCCTCCGGGGACCAGTTCAAGGCGGAGGCGAGGTTCCAGGCCCACAAAGGCGAGAAGTTCTACGGCCTGGGCCAGCACCAGCACGGGCTCCTCGACCAGAAGGGCTGCGTCATCGACCTGATCCAGAGGAACACGGAGGTCCCCATCCCCTTCCTCTACTCCAACAGGGGCTACGGCTTCCTCTGGAACAACCCGGGGATAGGCCGCGTCGAGCTCGGAACTAGCGAAACTAGGTGGGGGGCCGACTCCACGAGGCAGATGGACTACTGGGTCACCGCTGGGAGCCCCAGGCAGGTGATGGAGCGCTACGCGGAGGCGACCGGCCATCCGCCGATGATGCCCGAGTGGGCGGCTGGGTTCTGGCAGTGCAAGCTCCGGTACAGGACTCAGGAGGAGCTCCTGGAGGTGGCCCGGGAGTACAGGAGAAGGGGATTACCACTCTCCGTCATCGTCGCCGACTTCTTCAACTGGACCCTCATGGGGGAGTGGAGGTTCGACCCCGAGGCCTGGCCAGACCCAGCGGGGATGGTCGAGGAGCTCGAAGAGATGGGGGTTAAGCTCATGGTCTCCATCTGGCCATCCGTGAACCCCCTCAGCGAGAACTTCCACGAGATGCAGGAAAAAGGCCTCCTCGTAGGTACGGAGAAGGGCATCCCAGCCCACACGGTCTTCGCCGACCGCCGCCCCGAGGGGCCCATGTACATGCACTACTACGACTCCACCAACCCCGAGGCCAGGGAGTACATCTGGGGGAAGGTGAAGGAGGGCTACTACGACCACGGGGTCAGGGTCTGGTGGCTCGACGCCTGCGAGCCCGAGATCTACCCCTTCGACCCCGAGAACCTGAGGTTCCACCTGGGCAACGGGGCGGAGGTCGCCAACCTCTACCCCCTGATGCACCAGAGGGCCTTCCACGAGGGGATGAGAGCGGAAGGGGAGGAGGAGATAGTCACCCTCTGCAGAGCAGCCTGGGCGGGGAGCCAGAGGTACGGGGCAGCTGTCTGGTCCGGGGACATCCCCTCGACCTTCGAGGCGCTGAGGGTGCAGGTGGTGGCTGGGCTCAACATGGCGATGAGTGGCATCCCGTGGTGGAACACAGACATCGGGGGCTTCCACGGCGGCGACCTGCGGTCCCCCTCCTTCAGGGAACTCATCG
>CAYONH010000236.1:0-3114 GCA_964405275.1 uncultured Candidatus Bathyarchaeia archaeon
CGAAAAAAAATCCTTTTTCAATGATGCTGTCACAATAAAATTCAAGGGATGACTCCTTGTTAGGCCCTAACAGATGGAAGAATCGGATCCTCGTCGTTTTCAATACAGGTGACGAGTTCAAGAAGTCTCAGAAGGAGATCCTAGAACAAGGCATCCCAGGTCTACTAGACCGAGACATGATCATCCTTGGACTTGGAGGAGTACATGAGCCCTACAAGATCGATGATAACATCGATCTAGGTGAGCTGAGAAAGGCGCATGATCTCGACGAGTCCTCAATCGCCCTTTTTGGCAAGGATGGCTCCGTCAAAGCGAGATGGGATAGAACTGTTTCGATCAGCGAGGTCTTCGACATCATAGACTCGATGCCTATGAGGAGAAGAGAGATGCGTGAGAGAAGGGAACGGAGTTAGACTCGCATGATAGACGTATACATGAAAACCGTCGTGAGGATGGCTCAATGAGGAAGCCGAGTCCATCCCTTCTCACTCCCATCAACGTGATCATGCTGACGGTTCTCATAGACATGACGGGGTTCGGTATCATAATACCCTTGATCCCATTCTACGCCCAGAGGTTCGCATCTGGACCCGCTGGAATAGGCATACTGCTCTCCAGTTTCAGCGTAATGCAGTTCGCGTCCTCGCCATACCTGGGGAGGATATCGGATGTGAGGGGGAGAAAGCCGATTCTACTGTTCAGCATACTGACTTCGATGGCTAGCTTCTTCTTCTTCACTTTCGCCAACAGCTACCTGGTGTTACTCTTGTCAAGGATCGTCGCGGGGCTTGCATCTGAGGGCGCTGTCGCGCAGGCCTATATCGCTGATGTCACCACCAAGGAGGAAAGGTCAAGCGGACTAGGGAAGGTCGGGGCAGCCGTGGGGATCGGGTTCATACTGGGGCCCGTCATCGGCGGCCTGCTGAGTCCCTATGGGATATGGGCTCCCGGCGCAGTAGCGCTGATACTTTCATTAGCGAACCTCGTCTTTGTCTTTCTCTACCTGCCAGAACCCGAGAGAAGAAAGCAGCTTAAAGACGAAACAAGTTTCATGCAGAGCTTGAGGGGGATACTTACTGCGATAGGAGAGCCACTGACCGGTCAAGTCTACATAATCTTCTTCGTCGTGACACTGGCGTTTGCCGCGATCCCCGTGATTGTACCACTACTCACTATTGACTATTTTTCTTTCACAGAGGTGGAGATGAGCTACGTCTTCATATTCATCGGCGTCATACAGGTCGTCCTTCAAGGATTCGCCATCAAGAAGATGATCCGCAGACTCGGGGAGGAGAAGCTGATAGTGCTGGGACCCCTCTTTCTCCTAGCAGGGATCATGCTGACACCCATCTTCAGAAGCATAACCAGCTTTGGGCTCGCAACGATCTTGGTGGCGGTGGGAGTCGGCATCACCAACACGGCTATACCGGGTTTCATATCGTTGACGACCCCGCCAGAGAGGCAGGGGAGCAGTCTAGGGGTAATACAGTCTGTGGGGAGTATCGCGAGGATATTTGGGCCTATAATCAGCGGTTATCTTACAGAGCTTAGCAGCGTCCAGTACTCGTTCTACGTAAGCGGCTTATTGTTGCTGATACCGTTCCTGATAGGCTGCAGGCTGTTCCGAGTCTGCACCGTGAAAGGAATCCTTGAACCGCTGAGCAGCAGGGAGAGAGACGAGTTTGGACCCATTCCTCCCTTTTGATTGAAAAGCCCTTGATGAAGAAAAGGAGACAGAACGCGCATTAACAACTCGCGGGCTTACGCCCTGCAGAGTAAGCGAGTGATGACCTTATGGCTGACGAGGATTAGGACCTTGGTCGTTTAGACCGGAGCATCGAACTCGCTTGCGGAGAGATATATGTCATGGTCTCCCTGTCCTCCATGACCCTTCGTGCAACGCTCAATCCGATCCTTTCCGCTCACCCAGATACCCCCGTGCACTTCAGGGCGCCCATAATTACCCTGAGGGTGTTCACATGGGTGGACACAGAGTGGGGATGCGTCGAAGTTCGCATTCAACGACACGCTTCTCCCAAAGTGCTTGGAAAGGTCCAATTCATCAAGTAGAACTCAAATCCCCCTTTACCCTCTGAAGTCTTGACGATGTAGAGGTCTGAATCGACGTAGCTGGGCCCGCTCATCTCACACTCTCCGTTTTCAACGGCCTCTTCTTCTCGGTATGAAAAGGGGTCAATGGAGACATCGTTGATGATCCCCTGATCCCGCATGAGGGGACAACATGAAGGAATCGGCGTCTGGTCCGCCTCATGGATGCCCCTGGCCGTAGGTTCTGTATCGAACTAGGTGAATAAGGGTGATGTCAAATGGCATTAGGGTGGCAGCGCCGAAGAAGGTGCTCATACTCACGCCATCGCTTTTCACGTGTTCTTTAATGCTGGCATGCATTTGAAGTTACTTTGTTTCAGGAGGCCTGTTGTTGGAGGGTAATCTTTGTGTAACGGCGGCTTGTTTCGGATTACTGTGTATAAGCTTTATCATGTATTTCGCCTATCTCAATGGTAGTTCACCCTTTGAGAAAACCATTCATGCATTTGTGAGATATTTATATACGACCGTTTTACAGAAATCCCTGCCCAATATATAGTGATGATTATGAGTAACACTAGGAATTACGCAATAGGAATAGCAGTCATAATAATAATCGGTGTAGCTGGGTATTATCTCTGGACAACGAGTCAACAACCCCCAGAGGAGCTTCTCGACATCGTTGACACCGCCGTGGAGGCCGGCTCCTTCACGACGCTGGTCACAGCCGTACAGGCCGCCGACCTCGTAGACGCATTGAAGGGCGAGGGACCCTTCACGGTCTTCGCCCCCACGGACGACGCCTTCGACGCCCTTCCCGAGGGGGTGCTGGAAGGCCTGCTGGCCAACACTACGGCCCTGGCGGACGTACTGACCTACCACGTCGTAGTCGGCGAGTACATGGCGGCTGATGTGGTGGCCATGGACTCTCTGACCACGCTTCAGGGCAGCGACCTCATGATAGACACCACCGACGGGGTGATGATCGACGGGGCGCAGGTGGTTCAGACTGACATCGAGTGCAGCAACGGCGTCATACACGTCATAGACGCCGTCATGATACCC
>CAYONH010000237.1:0-3092 GCA_964405275.1 uncultured Candidatus Bathyarchaeia archaeon
AGACAGTGTCCCAAGCCCTCTCACCCGAGACCTCGCTCTCGATCCTCCTCAGCAGATCCCCGTCCACGAGGAACCTGCCATAGTCCTTGGAAGGTAACCACATAACAGACATATTTGGACTAGCGACACATCTCGACTTAACCCTTGCCCCGACGCGTGTGAAAGGCACTCTATTTTCATAATGGAATCGTTCTTGAGTTTCAGATGCTCGAAAATATGTCCCAGCGCATCACAATGCATTTATACCTTATATTTCAAGAAAATATGATTATACGATAATCATGTCCCTAGTAGGTGGAACCCCATTCTGGTTAAAGATTGAAGCCGCCAAGTACGCCCACAAGATCATCAACGAGCGATGCGCGGTTAAACCCGGCGAGGAAGTGCTCATCCTCACAGACACCAAGACAGAGCTTGAGATGTCCATGAGCCTCGCACAGGCAGCCGCAGCGGCAGGCGCTCGATGGAACCTGCTTGTTCAAGACTCATGGATGGATGAATCCAGCCCCAGGATCCTGACGGACATAGCCAAGAAAGCACTGCTGGCAACCGACCTGTTCATCGACGTAGGATACTCCCTCTACCCGGACGTCCCACCAGAGTACACCCAGATGATGAAGGACAAGAAGACACGACGGATGACCCTGGAGTGCAGGACCCTGAGAAGCATGATCGGAGGAGGCACCGACTGTGACCCCAAGGTCTTCCACGACATCGGGGAGAGGATCAGACCCTACGTGGAGGATGGAGAAGGAGAAGTCCACTGCACCAGCAGCCTGGGCACCGACCTGAAATGCAACGTCAAAGGCGCCAGAAACATCAACTACACAGGCAAGGCGGACAAACCGGGCACATCAGGCTGCACACCTGACGGAGAGTTCGAGATCTACCCCGTCCTGGGCTCCGCCAACGGCGTCATAGTCGCGGATGGACCCATGAACCATGTCAGGGAAAGCACCGGAGTCTACGGCAACTACCCATGGGACACATACAACAAGCCGTTGAAGCTGATAGTTGAGGAAGGCAAGTACGTGGAGGCCATCGGTGAGGGCGGTGACGCGGACAAGTTCCGCTGGCTCATCGAGAACATACCCAACGCAGATAACTTCGGGGAGTTCGCCCTCGGCACTAATCCTCTTTGCCGTGAGACAGGAGAATTCTCGGAAGAGAAGAAGCGTCTCGGAAACGTTCATGTGGCCTACGGCAGGGGCTGCACTCCCGCTGTCCCATGTAACATTCACCTGGACATCGTGCTCAGAAAGCCTAGAGTGGAGATCGATGGAGTGCCAATCATCAACAGGGGGAAACTCCTCATCTAATTGCGCGCGCACCTTGTTGCCCTCGTCAAAGATGCTCTATTTGGGGGATGACCTCCCTTCCGATAGTCTCCAAGGGCGTGATATCTGCAACATTCGGCATATTGAATATGGCCTGATCGATCCCAACGTCGTGCAACCCGTGGCACAGTTCGATCAGCTCCTCAGGCGGCATAGCGTCAGGCGCAATCTTGATTGCGCCCAGCACAGTCTTCTCGATATCATCGTAGTCTCTACCAATATCATCGCAGTGCCTCCTCAGAACTGCAAGCTTCTTAGGGAGCCTATCAGCGTACGTCCTATACCAGCTTGAGAGTGGCTCCGGGTAATGCAGGTCAGGGTGACAGCCCAGGTGCAGGTTCGAGGCATCGCCGTACTTGGCCACGAGCCGAAGGGTCACCTTCTCCCCTCCACCGCCGATGAGGATGGGCGGGTGTGGCTTAGATAACGGCATAGGCTGATTGAGCGGCTCGTCCAACTGATAGTATCTGCCCTTGTATGGTGACGAGTCGCCAGTCCACATCTGTTTAGCTATCTGCAGGGTCTCACGTAGCCTTCCGAGGCGTTCCCTCACAGTCTCTGGGTACGGCATCCCAAGCCCATTTGCCTCCCTCCGGTACCACCCTGAACCGATACCCAGGTACGCCCTGCCACCCGAGATCACGTCCAACGTAGTAACCATCTTTACGAGGAGCCCTGGTGGACGATAGAACGCCCCGGTCACCATCAGCCCTAGCTTGATCTGTTCAGTGACGGCTGCAAGGAATGGAAGCACACTGTAACCTTCCAGCATCGGCGCGTCGACGGGTCCGTACCCCTGTTCGATTCCAAAGAAATGGTCCATAAGCCAGAGACTTGAGAAACCAACTCTGTCAGCCGTTTTCGCTATCTCCGCTAACTTTGGGCCAATGTTCTGTGGGCTCCCGGTCCAATCGAACTGGGGTAACTGTAACCCTATCTTCACTATACACCATGTCTCCTAGTCTTACGTGCTCTTTGATAAGAAAAACTGCATGGAGAACCAGAAAATGCGCGCACAGAGATTGGTACCAATAATTGGATGAGACGACCGCCTGCGCGCGCTAGGGGGGAGGTTCCACCTTGGGGGAGAGGCCGTCCATCCTCCTCTTCAGCCCTATCGCGGCCGCCACTTGCCCCTCGTGATGGAGAATCTCGGATGCGAGGATCATAAGGTAGACCTCACGTCTCTCCTTGCCGATGTACCAATCTAGTATGTCCTCCAACGACTCCGGCGGGAGGTTGTTTAAGCTCTCCAGGGCTCTAACCTCTCCTTCCTCGATGTCCGCCACCAGCCTCTCAAGGGAACGGCTCCCGTCGTCAGCGTAGTCGTCTGACCACCCTTCAGGAACATAGCCTAGGTCGCCGGTTACCGCTCTTGGTATGTACACGTTCAACACCATGGAAATGTGGGCAAGCAGCCACCGGACTGAGTTGGCTTCCTCGCATAGCTTCCAGTCCAGGAGTTCAGGGGCGACCTCCCGTAGGTCCCATCTAAGTCGTTCTAGGCCGAAATTCGTGAATATTCTCATGGCACCGATCTTTTCCGACATGATTCTGCACTCCAAACAACAGATTGAATCTGGTCTGTTTCATTATTAAAACTTCAAGATTGGGAATATGATACGAGCATTCTTTCCATTTCGTGCGTGTTGGTTTAAATATCCGGCTCAGGATGAGATGAAACATGAAAGTCTTAGCTCTGAACAGCAGCCCGAACATGGAGAAAGGAGGCACGGCAACCATTCTCACTCCCTT
>CAYONH010000238.1:0-3089 GCA_964405275.1 uncultured Candidatus Bathyarchaeia archaeon
CGTCGCGGCCGCTCCTCTCGGGGATCCCGATGAACCTCAGCCTCGGCTTCTTGACATAGCACCTCCTGAAGACCGAGGGGTGGGCGACGATGGGCACGCCCTCTCGCGTCCTCTCTAGGAGGCCTCCGAGCCCCCCGGTATGGTCGTAGTGGCAGTGGGTGAGGAATATTGAGTCGATGGACTCCGGGTCGATGCCCAAGATGCCCATATTGTTCAGCAGTGGGCCTGGGGAGAGCCCCGTGTCCACGAGGACCCTCATCTCCTCGCCACCGGAGTGGATTTCGGCCAGCATGGATAGGCCGAACTGTCCCAGGAACGTCGTGTCGTAGCCGGCGTCGTCGACGACCACGCACGTGACCTTAAGACCGTCGACGCTTGGGAAGGTCAGACGTATCCCGCCTTCACGTAGTCAGTGGCGGTCATGAACTCGACGTCCTGGACACCCTTCAGGTAGTCTATGAGCTTCTCCAGTATCACTATCCTGGAGGGCCTGCCGGTGACCTGGGGGTGATTTGTGAGGCAGAAGACAGTCCCATCCCGGTACCTTGAATCGAACTCCATGCGCCATACGTCAAGGACCTCGTCCACGGGGGTCCCCCAGTCGAAGTAGAAGGGCCAGTCGTCCAGGTTGTATGCCACGGGTATCTCCAGCAGGTTCGAGACCTCGCCATCGATGACGTTGTAGAAGGGAGCCTCCGACCCCATGTGGTCGCTATTCCAGAGGAAGCCGAGCTCATTGAGGAGCCTATGGGTTCGCGTCGAGGGGCGCCAGCGGGGCGTGCGGTGTCCTACGGGTTCCTCCCCGGTGAACTCGGTTAGTATCTCCCGAGTCTTGATTATGCCCTCTCTCTCCTCCTTCGGCTCGAGGGCGTTGTACCCCCTGTGGGTGTAACCGTGGACAGCAATCTCGTGCCCCCCTTCGACTATGGCCTCCACGGACTCAGGGTAGCGCTCAGCCGTTAGCCCGACGACGCAGAAGGTCGCCCTGATCTCCTCCCTCTCCAGCAGGTCCAGTATCCTGTGGACCCCGATGCGGGGGCCGTACTCTCCCTGCGTGACCCAGTAAGGTATGCCTGGGTGCATCTCCTCGAAGGCGGTCTCACCGTCGAGGTCGAAGGTTAGAAGGACCGGGAAGGGCTTGTTGTCAGTCACTGCTCCACCCTCCCTCCATGGCCGCTGTCATGGCAGCCTCAGGTCCTCCCATTCCTCCTTGAGCAGAGACCTGTAGTCATCGGTGATGGCCCTGTTGTTCCTGTTCAGGACCGTGGGGCTCGTCTCGTGCTCCCCGTTTGCGTAGATCAAGAGCTTGTTTCCGTGTATCCCTGCCAGATGGTCAAGCTCCGCGACGCACTCCTCAGGCGACCATGTCCCGCTGTAATGGCCGCCGGTTATGGGGCTGCAGAACTTCCCGTTGTGGTGGAACCTGGCGAGGACCTTGTTGCCCCTGGGCCAGCCCAGCATGACGTTGTTCCTGCATGAGCTGAGGCGGGCGTTGTCGAAGGTGAACTCGAACTCGGGCATGTAGACGTAGTGGTGGCTACCCGGGACCTCCCCCTCGATGAGGTAGTTGTCGATTCCAGCCAGGTCCAGCACTGCGCTCATGATCATCCCCTGCACCATGCAGTGGCCGGCGCTCGTCCTGAAGGACTCGTCCGCGGAGTACTCCACGAGGCACTCGTCCCACAGATGGCCCCAGACGTAGCCGTAATTAGGGAGGGCCACCCGATCTAGCCACTCCTTCTCCATGGAGACGAGCCTGTCGTAGCCCTCGGCGTTGAGGGAGAGGGAGGCCAGATACGCCGAGATGGGGCTCAGCTTGTCGGCCCTGATGAGGATCTGCTCGATGTAGCCGTAGTACTGCCACGCCCTCACCCTATTAGCGGGAAGGGCGACGTCCCAGAGGGCGTGGAGGGGGAACCACTCGGAGACGGGGGTCGTGCAGGTCTGACGGCCGGTGCTCCTGTTGCACACTATTACCGCCATGGCCATCTGTCTCTCCCCCTGCAAGAGGGTCACCTCCCGCAGTGGTGAGAGCATCTCCTCCTCGAATGGGGTCAGCGCGGGAGCCTTGACTTCGGTGGCGTGACGCTCCACGGCTGCCTTCAGCGGGGCGTCTTTCCCCGAGTCGTCTCGCCCCATGAGGGGATACCAGGACACCTCCTCGTTGAAGATGAGGACGGGGTTACCCTCCGCCCTCGCGGCCTCACCGCCGTCGACGTCCGTCAGGTCACCCTCCACGGAGAGGTAGGCCCTCTCGTTATCGCAGTACACTATCAGCATATCCCGATGGGTGCCCCTCCTCACTCGCTCCCTCTGGTAGAGGAGGGCGACCTTCTCAAGCTCCGTCACCCTGCCCTCCCGGGTCTTGAGGGTGCTCGCCACGGGAAGCATCCTCCTGTCAAGGTAGGGCAGCACAGGATAGCCCTCGGAGTAAAGCTCCCTGAACTTGACCACCTCGAGGGCGTCGAAGTCCACCGCGTCGAAGCTGAAGGGAGGGTACTTGCGGAACTGCATGTCCGTGAGAAACTCCCTGCTGTGCACGTCCTTCACGGCGTAGGAGTTGCTGTAGCCCCTGTTGGTCGTGATGTGAGTGACAAACATGGAGTTCGCCTCCAGCAGAACCTCCGGATGCCCCACAGCTAGGATACGGCTCGCGTAGACACCGTACCTGTAGAAAGGATCGGACCTAGCGCCCAGAATAACCTCCTTGAAGGCATCCTCGTGAACGGACTCAGCCGATATGACCATAATTACACCAGAAGAGATGAGGAGTTTCAGGTATTTATGAGATTTTGCACAAAAAGATGACGGGCGCCCAACACATTGAAGGAGTAACGGCCCCTACAAGTGCACTATAAGCGATACGGAAGACAATCAGACCCTTCTTCTGCTGTAACATCGTGCAAGGTTATTGCTTTAAGCTTCAAGTGCCCGTGTATATCTGATCGAATTGAGCAGAAGCTATCTAGATCTCAGCAAGGACGAGGAGGCGCACGCCCTCGCCCTCCACAGGGAGAGCTTCGTCATCGACGCCAGCCTCGTCGCCTTCATCGAGGGCGTCGGGGAGGACATCTGGATCGACGACGTCC
>CAYONH010000239.1:0-3081 GCA_964405275.1 uncultured Candidatus Bathyarchaeia archaeon
CGGGTCGACGGTAGCCCTCCAGTGGGAGGTTGACGTTGTAGAAGTCCCCGATGAGTTCATAGACCCCGCGAAAGTACTGCTGCAGGTGGGTGTGGACGTTGACGAACCCAGGCATCACAACCTTGTTCACTGCATCCATGGTGTACTCGGGGCTCCGGGGGGGCTCGACATCTTTCCCGATGCTGACTATTCTACCGTCATCGATGTAAAGGCTCCCCGATTTGTAGACCGTGCGGTCCCCGTCCATGGTCGCTATGAAACCATCTTTTATCAGAATATCTCCCATCGCAGATACCTAGTCTTCATGATAATCCCCTGTTATATAATAGAATTAAGGGCAGAAGGACGTTTGAACGGGAATTTACCTTAGGTCTCCGTCACCTATGGAGGCTGATAGTGAAGGTTGTTCCCTTTCCCTCAACGCTCTCCACATCAATCGAGCCGCCTTGGCATTCTACCAGCCTCTTGCATATGGAGAGCCCGAAGCCCATCCCCTTCGCCTTCGTCGTGAAGAGGGGCTTCCAAATATGTTTGAAAACGTCTTCTGGGATACCCTTTCCCGTGTCTGTCAGCGATATCTCCAATTTATCCCCTTTTTCATGGCTTTCGATGCGGATGTGTCCTCCTTCGGGCATGGCATCGACAGCGTTGCTCAACATGTTTATGAAGACTCGCTTCATCATCTGTGGGTCGACCTCTACCTCCATCCTCGATAGTTCTGTCTGGTCGACGACGATGTTCTCAGGGATCTCAAAGGACTCCAAGGCATCACCCAAAATCCCTATTAGACTCATTCTGTGGAGTCCTGGCTGAATCTTCTTCGAATAGTCCAGGAGGTCTTTAATGATCTTGTTGGAGTACTCGACGTTTCTCTCTATGATGTCCAGCATCTTATCTGTGTCCGAGTCGTTTATCGAAGTATATTTTTTCTTCAAGAAGTAGGTCGCGCCCATGATGCCGGTGAGGGGATTCCTCAAGTCGTGGCCCACCATGGCCGCCAGCTCTCCGATGGCCGCCATCCTCTCGGCCTCCTGGAGCTCACCAGTCCTCTTTTCGACCAGATACTCTAATCGTTCTGTATGTTCCCTTAGTTCCTTCTCCATTCGCTTTCGTTCAGCCATACTCCTAACAAATGATAGCGAAGCCGGCTGCCCCTCGTACTCAATCAGGGACACGAAGGTCTCCACGTCGAGGGTGGAACCATCATTCCTGAGGATCCTGAACTCGTAACGCCTGTCTATGTCTTCGCCTCTCTGCCTGCTTAGTGCCCTCTCTCTGATCATGTCCCTATCCTCGGGGGCGGTGAATTCCATGGCTTCTCTCCCGATTAAATCGGAAGGGTCCTTGAGCCCGTGTAGCTCCGCCATTTGTCTGTTCGCGTAGGCTATCCTTGTACCGACGATGACGGTCACCGCGTCCATGGACTCCTCCAGGAGGTTTCTGAACTTAGCCTCGGATTCACGCAGTCTCTTCACCTCCTTGAGGCGGCTTATAGCCGAGGCGACGTGGTCAGCGAAGATCTCGAGAAGCCTAAGGTCCTGTTGGGTGAAGGCGTCAACTTCCTCGCTCTCGAGGTTGATTACTGCCTCAACTTTTCCATCGATGATAACGGGTACTACAAGCTCTGAGAGGCTTGTCATCTCTCCGTTGATGTATGCTGGAAGGTAATCCCTATCTTTCCGTGTGTCCCGTACAAGCTGGGGCTCTCCCGTTCGAACAGCTCTGACAGTCACCCCTGGGCCATCAACAGGTAGTTCTTTGTTGTTGTCGATGTTGATCCCCTTAATTGATATCGGCCAAGACACACCGTCTTCGATAATGCTGAAATCTCCTCTCGGGAAACCCAAGACCTCTCCAGTGATCTTCAGTGTTGTATCCGCGATCTCCTGTTGTGAACTGACGAAGACGAGCTCATGGGCGTGTTTGTGGAGGGCTTCGAGTCGTTTCTCATAGGTTACCCGTTCAGTGGCCTCCCTAATGATGCCTTCGTAGCCTCGGGCTCGCCCTATCTTGTCCCTTAAGGTGCCCAGAGACGCGACTATCCAGCACTCTGAGCCATCGGGTCTCCTGAACAGCACCAATTTGTCTCGTAACTCCCCCTTGTCCATGACTTCTGCAAGGACTGTCGCAACCTCTTGGTTTTGTATACTGTTTTGGAGGACTTGTACACCACCTTCGAGGAGCACTTTGGTATCTACTCCTAAGATCTCGGTGAAGGCTGGGTTGAATATTATAAAATTGCCCTTGAGGTCGATCTGGAATAGGCCGTCCCTGACAGAGTTGAAAAGCTCTTTGTATCTCTTCTCTAGTTTTTTTGTGCGCTTCTCAATGAAAGCCTCTATCTCATCGGCGCGTGACTGAGCCTCGGGGACCCCACTGTCGACTACACCCAGCTTCAAGCTTCTCATCTCAAGAGTTTTTTATATCGTCATGCGGCCCGTGGACTCCCCGAAACCTCTGCTCTTGTCGAAGATTCACGGAATCTATGCTATTTTTGAATGAATTATTATAGAATTTTGAATCTATAACATCTAGGCGGAATCTATATCACGCGTTCTACAGTCCTTGCTCCCGTAGACCGTCAATCAGCTGGCATGCCCTGCAGACTGTACCCGTCGTGGGCTCCCCGCATTTAGAGCAGGTCCCCATCATTGTTTTCTCTCCCCTCTCCGGGGCGAGCTTAAGAGCGGTCCTGTAGACCGTGAACATTGTGCCGGGGCGCTTATGTTCCATCCTGTTGAGGAAACCCCTGACGTCGTTCCGCATCGCCTCCCCGGCGTAGGGGCAGGGTAGCTCCTGGAACCTGAATCCCTCCAGGTACGCGTAGAGGGCGGACTCCCTCTCGGGGACCTCGCAGTAGGGCTTTATCCTCCTCACGAAACCCGGGAGGATGCTCCCCCCGGGGTTGACCATGGAGAGGCTGTTGACGTCCCCCCGCAGCACGTTGAGGAGTGCCGTCTGGGCCATGTCGTCCAGGGTGTGGCCAGTGGCGAGCCTGTCCGCCCCCACCCTCGTCGCCGCCTCGTTCAACGCCCGCCTCCTGAGGACGCCGCAGTAGGTGCAAGCCCCGAGCTCCCTGGT
>CAYONH010000240.1:0-3073 GCA_964405275.1 uncultured Candidatus Bathyarchaeia archaeon
AGGTATCATCGAGGCGCTCTCTCAGAGCCTATTTGCCGTTCTCGGCAGCTCTCCGCTCAGGGCCTCGGTTATCCTCATGTGGCTCTCGGGGGTCGTCTCATCCGTAGTCGATAACATCCCCGTCGCGACGTCTCTCTCCCCAATCGTGCGGGACATGGTCTTGGACCAGTCATGGGAGATAGTATGGTGGGGGCTCGTCATAGGGACGAACCTGGGGGGCTGCATGACGCCTATAGGCTCCCCGAGCAACGTCATCGCCATGGGCGTCTCTGAGCAGGAGGGCTACCCCATCCCGTTCAACCAGTTCCTGAAGTTGGGGTTCATGCTGACCGTCCTCTACTTCGTCATCTCCATGGCCTACTTCTACGTACGTTTCGGCCTGATGGGTCCCCTCTGAGCGGTTGTCACTGAGCGGGGATGGCAGTCAGGTAGTCCTGGACGAGCTTGAGCTTCGGCCTGTACCTCTTAACGTAGTCCTGGGCCTCCTCGGTGAAGCCTGCTGGTGCAGTTATCTTCTTGGTCCCTCTTTTCGCCTCGCGTATGACGTCCGCTTTCTCATAGACCAGGTTGGGGCAGCGATACCCTAGGAATCTGGGCTTCAGGCAGGCATTGCTCGCCCTCTTCTTGAAGCAGTAGAGGCGCCTCTCCTGGGGATCCAGGTTGCAGTTGTAGCTTCTCCTCTCCTTGACCATTTTAATTTGGTCATTTAGACCCAAATAACTGGATTATGGACCCGCAGAACGTACCCGCGGAAGGTACATTTCATCGCGACTTGGGCGTATGTTTTTAAGAAAACCGTCTGAATGTTCCTAGTGATGGAGCGCGAGTTCGACGTCACTGTCCGGTTCACCGTCGTATTAGCGTTGACAGCCGTGGTCCTGCTCCTGCCCACGCCTTCGGGACTGTCACTGAGCGGGAAGAGGGCCCTGGCGGCCTTCGTCTTCGCGGGGAGCGTCTTCGCCATGCAGCCGGTCTCCCTCCCCTTCGCCAGCCTCATGGTCTCAGTGGCCATGGTGGTCCTGGGGGTGGCGGACTCGACGCAGGCGTTCGAGGTACTATCCAGACCCATCATCATCCTGATACTGGGCAGCCTATTCGTCGCCGAGGCCCTGCGAAAGCATGGGGTGACCCGGAGACTGGCACTGTTCTCTGTGGTCTCTTCGGGCGGTGACGTGGGGAAGATCCTCTTGGGATTGATGGCCATCGCCGCCCTGCTGTCTATGTGGATGGAGAACACGGCCACGGCCGCTGTCCTCATCCCCGTTGCGCTGACCATTGCGAACCAGATCCCTGAGAAGGAGATGGCGAGGGAGGTCACGGTCCTGCTGGTTCTCGGGATCGCCTACAGCGCCAGCCTCGGCGGGATGGTGACCATCACTGGGTCGGCGTCGAACGCCGTCGCGTCCGGTTTCCTCTCGGAGATTCAGCCCTGGGGTTTCCTGGACTGGATGAAATATGGTCTGCCTCCTTTCATGCTGATCTTCCCCTTGACTTGGTGGGCTCTCCGGAGGGTCGTACCCGTCTCAACCGAGAGGATCGACATATCCCTGGCCAGGGAGGAGCTGGATAACCTTGGCCCCGCGAGGTCCACCGAGTGGGAGGTCATAGTGGTCCTGAACGCCACCGTCCTCCTCTGGGCGGCTGGGTCCTATTTTGAGTCTTACCTGTTGCTGCCTCCCACGGCGCTGTCACCTGCTGTCGTCGCCATGGTGGCTGTGGCGTACCTCTCCCTCAGGGGCATAATCGTATGGGATGATGTGAAGGGAGTAAGCTGGGGGATGTTCTTCATCATAGGGGCTGGGCTTGCCCTGGGGGACGCCCTGAAGAGGACCGGGGCGACGGCTTGGCTTACAGAACTTATCTCCCCCGTCATCACGGGGATGCCCTTGCTCGTCACACTGACGTTCCTCGTTTTCGTGTCGGCCCTGCTCACGAACGTCATCAACAACTCGACGATGGCGGCCGTCTTCGTCCCAATCATGATCAGCCTGGCTCAAGTCGAGTCCTCGTTCACAGCGGTACAGCTGGTTCTTCCTCTCACCCTAGCGACCACCTTCGGGTACGCCCTACCCTCTGCGTCGGGGAGGATGGCCTTGATCTCCGAGACGGGGATCGTGGAGCGGGGTGACATGATGAAGTACGGTCTCATATTGACCGTGTTGAGCTCGGTGGTTCTCGTGCTTGTTTTCTACGTTCTGACTGTGTTGGGGGTTACATGATTGAGATTCAGCGGTATCTGTCATGCATGTCAGGGGTGTGTAAGAATGAGGGTAGATTGGAGGATGTTATAGCATAATGCGTGTCTTGGTGGTCGGAGTTGGAAGGGTTGGAGCCCATGTCCTAAAGCAGCTGAGAAAGAATCCGGGACTAGAGGTGTTGACCGTCGATCCCCGGGAGGAGCCCTTCGCCGTCAAGGAGGGCCTCATCCCATCCGTCGACTACGATGCCGAGCTTACAGCCGTGGGGCTGGAGCCCGTCATAGAGGCGGCTGGACCAGACCTGGTCCTCGTCACCACGTCGAGGGAGGACATCGGAAGGAGCGGGGTCCCCGGACTGGAGATCCTCGTGGAGGCCCTCCGGGGTGAGCTTGAGGCAACGTCGAAGGTGCCGATCATCGCAGTGGACAGATCGAGCATCACAGGATGAGGCTCGGTAGTAAAAAAGGGAAAAGTTGGTCTTAGCCGAAGAACCTGCCCATGGCATATGAGCCCGCGAACATTGCTGCGATCCCTATGAGCACAGGGAGGTTGCCTATCCCCAGGCTGGCCAAGGCTGAACCTGGGCACTGACCGGAGAGCCCCCAGCCGAGGCCGAATATTATGGCTCCGATGATCGTGTTCCTGTTTAACGTCCGTGTCCTCGGCTTGAACTCGCCTCCGAGGAGGGGCTCCTTGAGGACCCTTGGGACGACGTTTATCGCGAAGAAGGTGGTGACTGTGGCTGCTCCCATGAGGAGCACGAGGCCGTAGTCCTTGAGCTGGAGGAAGCTGAGCACCACCTCGGGCTTGGACATCCCGCCCCAGGCGAGTCCGAAGCCGAAGGTTATGCCGCCGATGAAGAGGACGATGTTCCG
>CAYONH010000241.1:0-3070 GCA_964405275.1 uncultured Candidatus Bathyarchaeia archaeon
TGGGCCCACCCCAGGCCGAGTCGGCCCTCAGGGAGACCATCGCCCTGGGATGCGACGAGGCGTACCTGGCCACCGACCGCGCCTTCGCCGGGGCGGACACCTGGGCCACAAGCTACACCCTGGGCCTCTGCGTCGAGAAGCTGGCCCCATACGACATTGTCATCTGCGGCCTCAAGACGACAGACGGGGACACGGGGCAGGTCGGCCCGGAGATGGCGCAGCACCTAAACGTCCCCCACGTATGCTACGTGAACAAGATCCTCGATATCGACGACGGGAAGATCAGGCTCACGAGGCTGCTGGATGACGGGGTGGAGACCCTGGAGGCGTCCCTGCCCATCGTGATCTCGGTCTCCAAGGACATCAACCAGCCCCGCCTGGCGACCCTGCGGGGGAGGATGGGCGCCCGGAAGGCCGAGATTAAGCAGATCACATCGAAGGACGTTGATGCGGACCCAGCCCGCCTGGGTCTGGACGGCTCGCCGACGCGGGTGGTCAAGATATTCACGCCGACTCCCCCGGAGGGGGGCGACGTCGTTGAGGGGACCCCCGAGGAGCTCGCTGAGAGCATATTCCAGAAGCTCCAGGAGTGCAAGGTGATCTGAGATGAGCGAACTACCCATATCAATCGACAAGGACCTCTGCACGGGCTGCGGCATCTGCGTAGGGGCCTGCCCCTTCGGCTCAATCGAGATGGCGGGGGACTACCCCAAGATCAAGGACGACTGCAGGCTCTGCAACGCCTGCGTCGAGGCATGCCCCGAGGGCGCCATCACCATCAAGGAGACGGAGGGCGAGGCGGACCTATCAAAGTACAAGGGCGTCATGGTCTACGCCGAGCAGAGGAAGGGAGTGGTCCACCCCGTCGCCTACGAGCTGCTGGGGAAGGGGCGCGAGCTGGCCGACCAGCTGGGGGAGCCCCTCTACGCCGTCCTCATAGGCAGCGACGTCAAGGCGGGGGCCGAGGAGCTTGCGGTCAGGAGCGCGGACAAGGTCTTCACGTACGAGGACCCCGCCCTCGAGGACTTTAGGGACGACCCCTACTCCGCCCTTATGGCCGAATTGGTCCACGAGGTGAAGCCCAGCCTATTCCTCATCGGGGCCACGTCAATAGGCAGATCCCTGGGGCCGAAGCTGGCCGCAGTCCTGGAGACGGGCCTCACGGCTGACTGCACGGGGCTGGAGATCGATCCCGAGACGAGGCTCCTCCTCCAGACTCGACCCGCCTACGGCGGGAACATCATGGCTACCATCATCTGCCCCAACAGTAGGCCCCAGATGGCCACCGTGAGGTACAAGATGATGAGGGAGGCCGAGGTGGACCTCGACAGGAAGGGCGAGGTCGTGGCGAAGCCCGTGGATATGGAGGCGCTCCCGGACAGGATCAAGATCCTGGACTACCAGCCCTCCCCGGAGCAGGTGAACATCATCGACGCCGAGATCGTGGTCTCGGGCGGGAAGGGACTCGGGGAGCCCAGCGGCTTCGCCGTAATCGAGGAGCTGGCCCAGGCCCTGGGAGGGGCTGTGGGCGCGAGCAGGCCCACCGTCGACGAGGGGTGGAAGGAGTACCGCCACCAGGTAGGCCTGAGCGGCCGAACGGTGAGGCCCAAGCTCTACATGGCCTGCGGGATCTCCGGGGCGGTTCAGCACCTCGCCGGGATGAAGACCTCAGACGTCATCATCGCCATCAACAAGGACAGGGAGGCCCCCATCTTCAGCGTCTCCACGCTGGGAGCCGTCGGGGACCTCTACGAGGTCATACCCATACTGGCCGAGAAGATAAGGAAGCATAAGGGAGATGCCTGAGTACGGCCGAGTGACGCAGGAGCTCCGCGGGAAGCTCGAGGAGATCGTCGGGGCACGACACGTCTCCGACTCCCTGGAGGACCTCGAGAAGCACGGGGTGGACGAGAGCCTGGAGCCCCCGCATCCCCCTGAGGTCGTCGTGAGCCCCAGGAGCACCGAGGAGGTCTCCGCCGTCATGAGGCTCGCACATTCTGAGAGGATACCCGTCACCCCCCAGGGCTCAAGGACGGGCCTCAGCGGGGGCTCCCACCCCGTCTTCGGGGGGATAGCCCTGAACCTGGAGCGGATGAACAGCATCTTGGAGATCGACGAGGAGAACCTGATGGCCGTCGTGGAGCCCGGCGTCCTCATCGTGGACCTCCACGCCGAGACCGAGAAGCTCGGTCTCCTCTACCCCCCTGACCCAGGTCAGGAGTCGGGGAGCCTCGGAGGGAACATCTCGACGAACGCCGGCGGGGTTCGGGGCATGAAGTACGGCGTGACCCGGGACTTCGTCCACGGCCTCGAGGCCGTCCTGCCCAGCGGAGAGGTGATAACCATGGGCGGGAAGATCGTGAAGAACTCCACAGCGTACAGCCTCCTCGACCTCATCGTAGGCTCCGAGGGCACCTTGGCCGTGGTCACCAAAGCCACCCTCAGGCTAGCCCCCAAGCCGAGGCACACAGCCCTCGTCTTCATACCCTTCGACTCCACACGAGACGCCGCAGCAACCGTTTCCGAGATCGTGAGGCGGAAGGTCGTCCCCTACGCGTTGGAGTACATGCCACTACACGCCGTGGAGACCGCCCAGCGGTACCTTGAGAGGAAGCTTCCCGACGACAGCCACCCAGCCTACCTCCTCATCGCCGTGGAGGGGAACACCGAGGACGATGTGGAGGCCCAGCTTGAGACCGTGGGCGAGGTCTGCCTGGAGATGGGCGCGGAGGATGCCTACGTGGCCGACACGGCCGCAAGGCAGGAGCAGCTCTGGGAGGGGCGCAAGTGCCTATTCGACGCATACAAGGCCTTCTGGGAGATAGACGAGGTGGACGCCTGCGTCCCCAGGAAGCACATCCCGGACTACATCGAGGGGGCCGAGGCGGCGGTGGAGCGCCACGGGGTCGTCATCTCCAACGTCGGCCACGCCGGCGACGGGAACGTCCACAGCATCATCGTGCGGGGTGAATTGGACGAGGACTCGTGGAGGGAGGTCCTGGATGTGGTCATCGGGGAGCTCATCGACCTCGCGCTGAGCCTCGGCGGCACCATCTCCGGGGAGCACGGC
>CAYONH010000242.1:0-3055 GCA_964405275.1 uncultured Candidatus Bathyarchaeia archaeon
CCCGACTCTGCATTTATTTCCTGTGAAATGCAAACGTTACACTCCTTATGCGCGCGCGATTCCTAAGACATCGTTACCGCTGGGCAGGGTCATGCTGTCCCTGATATTCTTCTCGCTCTTCACTAACTTTTTACCCATTTTCAATACCATATAGGAGTTGATTATCCCTTAGGAAGCCCCGCAAAATCTCTACGGCCTCCTCCACCTGCTCTCTGGTCTTTCCACCTGTTATCACGGTTTTACCGCTGGAGAAGATGAGCATCACCACCTTGGGCTCTGGTATCCGGTAGATGAGGCCGGGGAACTGCTCTGGCTCGTACATAATGTTATCCATGATTGCGGCAGCAGCCTCGAGGTCGACTTTTCCTCCGACATTCGCGGTGCCGACGATGTTCACGATTTTGATCTTTGGCCTCCTCTTGATTATGAAGCCCTCCTTCTTTAGCTCCCGCACCACCTTCCTTACGGCGCTTATAGCCATCTTCGCTGACTTTGCGCCTGTGCAAACCATATTCCCCGTGGTGAAGATCAGGGTAGCCGTCTTCGGGTTTTTCATCCTGAAGACGAGGCCCGGGAACCTCCTGGGCCTGTACTCTACGTTCCTGAAGACCTTCATGATGGAGGGGAGGTCTATCTTCTGTTCAAGGGACGCCGTGGCGACCACGTTCTCTATTCTGAGGTCCAGATCCTTGAGGTCTACACTTGATCCCTGTGTCATATTATTACCCGCGTTCATCCAAACTCCGTATACTCTGTACCCGTGTATCGGCTACAATCATTTCTCATTCGGGTCCTTGATTGCGCCTTCACTCCACGCGTACTTGACTTTGCCACAAGACGAGCATACATACCGCGTCCAGCCGTCCTCTTGGTTCTCTGTGGTATGCTTAGGGTCGACTCTGCTACACTTGCATGGACGTCGAACCGTCTGCTTGGCGCTCATGTAGGCTTCCTTTTCACACAGTCTTTCTCAGAACTATCGCGCGCGCGCGCGAACCATGAGTCGGCAAACAATTTCACTCCCTATTGACTCATCTCTCTCTGTAGCTCGATCAGCCTCGAGAAGTCGTTCATCAGAGAGGGTAGCCACCTCATTCTCGCGTGAAAGTCAGAGTCGTCGCTCACCCTTCGAACCTCGCAGTTGTACTCCCTATCCACGAGCCCATCACAGTCTTCCTCGGTATTGGGCAAACCTCCACACTTATTCTCACATAAAGACGCGATAATGCCTTGGATAACCCCATAGACTTCGGTGGTCGAGTGGAGCGATTGGTCGGGCGAGATCATTTCAAGGTCGTCCTCCTCTCCTATCCTTCTCTTTGAGGTGTTGGTGAAGCTTTTCGCCATTAGTATGGCCTCGTCGTATTCACCGTCCTCGAGTTTCTCCAGAGTGTTCTCCACGGTACTCACTAAGGCCTTGGAGGCATGGTGGTTGGGCCCCACGATCACCCTCAGCAGCTTTCTCTCGACGCCATCTCCTTTAGCAATATAATCCACATAACCCGCCTCGTCGTTTAAATCCTTAAACTCGTATCCCTGCAGGCCCTTTAGTAGTTCTATCTGGATATCCTGCCAATCAGACTTTAATTCAACTTCCATTTCTCACACTTTTTTAGGTGATATTTTTCTCAATATATAATATGTGTGACGCTTTATATATCCTATTATTTATAGAACAATTTTATGTTGTGTTTAAAATAGATAGGTTCTAAAATGTACGCACATTGTGTTTTTTTAAGAATATTTATTTAGGTGGTTTTTAATGCCTACTTTTTTAACACTATAGTCATCGTGCAAACGTTTTTGAGTCCTCCCATGCGCGCGCGAAGTGCGTAGCAGGGTCCTCGTTGAGTAAACGTATTCTTATATGATAAATGTGCAATGCACCTCCGATTGAATTGACGTCAGGTGGGAACCCCAGAGTCCTGATAGGCACATCCCTCGGAGACATCGAAGTAGAGGTCTTCCAAGGCAAGGCCCCTATCACCTCGGAGAACTTCCTCCGCTACGTGGATGACGGACTCTACGACGGGACGGCCTTCTTCAGGACCGTCACCATGGAGAACCAGCCCAACTCGGAGGTGAAGATAGAGGTGATCCAAGGAGGCACGATGCCCAAGGACAGAGCCTACCCCTCGACCTACCCTCCCATCGAGCATGAGACCACCGAGAAGACAGGCCTGCAACACGTGGACGGCGCCATCTCGATGGCCAGGATGAAGCCGGGCACCGCGACCTCAAGCTTCTTCATCTGCATCGGCGACCAGCCCGAACTGGACTACGGGGGCAAGAGGAACCCGGACGGGCAGGGATTCGCGGCATACGGAAGTGTCACGGAGGGTATGGACGTGGTCAGGAAGATCCACAAGCAGCCCTATGAAGGACAGAGGCTTGAGCCCCCCATTGAGATACTTACCGTTCGACGGGTTAGCTGACCCCCTCCGTGAGACATGGGATACGTCAATAACCTTACACAGCACGGATCGTACTCTGCAAACGATTTCTTCTCCCGTTTTTACGCGAGTATTTTAATCTTGATAAGAGACACATAGATGACTTCAGTTGAACACTGACCCCGTAAATCCATTCGTCAGCTCCGTACCTGTGGGAAAGCCCTACTCCCTGAATCATAGGAAGATCCAGAAAACCGAATCAGGCCCAGAAGTAATCCATGTTTACGAAGACATCCTAGTTGAATCCAATCCCTGGATTGAGCTGGCCTGCGAGGAGGCCGTGAGATCCGTGGAGACGGGAGGGGGGCCCTTCGGGGCAGTCCTGCTGCAGGTCGACGACGAGACCAACGAGGTGATCCGATACTGGAAGGACCACAACCACGTCGTGGAGTACAGCGATCCTACGGCCCACGCCGAGATCTCGGTGATAAGGGCCGCCTGCCACGAGCTGGGCGTTTTCGACCTCGGCAGAATAGAGAGGGCCCAATCGAACATGCCCCAGAGGGGAGGGACATCCCACTGTGAGATCTATGCCAGCTGCGAGCCGTGCCCCATGTGCTACGCCGCGATACACTGGGCGAGGATACCCGTACTGGTCTTCT
>CAYONH010000243.1:0-3047 GCA_964405275.1 uncultured Candidatus Bathyarchaeia archaeon
ATATACAATAAGATATACAGAGAGGAAAAAACGTAAGAACCTGAATTTATCTTAATAAAATCTCCTTTGACTGTTCATATTTTTAATGTTCTATTACACGGTTTGGAATTTCGATGATTCGAGTCCCTCCCCCGCTCCTTAGACTTGATCAGTCCATTCTCTCAAGCTTGAATATCACGGGTTTCTTGCCATCCGTACAGGAGGAGAACATGACACCGGGAACCTTAATCCACGGGAAATCTCCTTCCCACGCGACATGGACGAGATCCCTGTAGATGTCCGTGTACGCCCAGGTACAGAGACCTGCTGGGCAGTCCAGGTCCTCCATGATGAACTCCTGACCTGGATGATGCCTGTGACACTTTGAGCCGTATCTGCTGACCTCCTCGGGCACGTCACCGTCAAAGACCTCCTCGTTTGAGAAGCACTTCAACACGGTGATCTTTACTCTCGACATCTCAAAACCTACTCCATCCTCTCAAGCTTGAATATCACAGGGTTCGTACCGTCCGTGCAAGCGGCGTACTGAACCTTGTCACTTCGATTGAACTTGTTTCCGTAGGCAAGGAACACGAGATCTCTGTGAATGTCAGCAAACGCCCAGTCACAGAAGCCCTCGGGCTTCTGGAGATCTTTGGAGATGAAGGATTGTCCGGCAGTGTGACGACCACATCTTGCGTCGGAGCCCCCTGGTTTATCGATGATGTCGGGGATGTCCCCTCCGAAGACCTCTGAGCGAGACAGCCCCTTCAGAACAGAGATTTTAATCTTCGACATTCATTTCACCCATCTGATACGCAGATATCTTCATCGTTAAGGACACTAGTCCTCCATCCTCTCTAGCTTAAAGGAGACAGGGCGGATGCCGTCAGAGCAGCAGGTGAAGGCTACACCTTCAGGCAGATTAGGGTAGTAGTCCCCACCCCACTGGATGACTGATAGGCTGCTGCCGATGGACTTCCAGGCACTAGCGCAGAACCCTTGAGGCATCTCCCGGTCTATACCGACGATGAACTCTTCACCCTCTTCAAAGGCATCGCAGATTGTGTAGAGCCGATCAGTGTTAGGCCTGAAAGGTATGTCTCCGCTGAAGATGATACCCGGATCTACTTTTTTCAAAACCGTTATCTTGACTCGATGTAAAGGCACAGACCGCCACCTTTCTCTTTTATCCGAGAGTAACGGAACGTCGCAGGCATAGAAATAAGTTACGCTTGCGCCGTTCCATCATCATCACGAGGGAGAAACATCTTACGAAGGGTGATAAATCAACACGGGACAGTCTATCTCGATGAGGATATACCTGAGCAGCGTATTCGTGGACGACCAAGACAAGGCCCTCAAGTTCTACACGGAGGTTCTGGGCTTCGTTGAGAAAGCCGACATACCAGCAGGGGAGTTCAGATGGCTGACCGTCGTCTCCCCCGAGGAGCCGGAGGGCACCGAGCTGCTCCTTGAGCCAAGTGACAACCCGGCTACGAGGACTTTCAAGAGAGCCATCTACGAGCAGGGGATACCTTTGACGTCATTCGCTGTTGAAGATATTCAGGAAGAGTACGAGAGGATGAGGGGGCTGGGCGTGGAATTCACCATGAAGCCCACGGAGATGGGGGCCGTGACCGTGGCGGTGTTCGATGATACCTGCGGCAACCTCATACAGCTCACACAGGAAAGGTGACAGCTGCTTAGAAAGAGCGCGCGAAATAAGGCTTCCGATGATACGGATCCCTCCCCCCGAATACGTGCGCGCATAGGGAAAGACCGCAGGGTATGTCTCCACTCAACCCTTGTATGCAGTCAATGATGCCCTGAAGGGGGCATCTGCGCGCGCATCGGAGAAGCAATGATAAACCTGTAACTCTCGTTACGATGATCCTCCTGCTCAAGTCCTCGTCAGCTGGGCACTCGTATCCGATAGATGTAGTAACCTGCGGCGAGGAGGGCTCCCAGCGCCAAGATGGCTGTGAGGGGCTGGGAAAGCAGCCGGGAGACGATGGTCTCGTTGGGGACTCTCCGGCCCTCCGGGAGCAGTTCGTCGATGTGCACCTGTCGATCCCCTCTCTCCAGCTCGGTTGCGACATCCAGGACGACGGGTTCATCGAATCGGTGGTTGTAGTAGAGGTAGGCTGTGCGTTCCTTGAGGTCGTATACTGTCGAGTAGATGGTGGAGTATTCTCCCTCCTGGTGGGTGGCGTCCAAGATGGAGGCCATGAACTCAGCTGTCAGCGACTCGCTCGAGGCAAGCTCACCGAGCATCTGAGATGCGGTGTCGTACCTCCAGCAGGAGTAATCGTCTGATGCGAGGTCTGCGAGGTTAAAGTTGGTGGAGACAAGGTGTCCGTCTCCATCTAGTTTCCTGGTGTAGGTGAGCTCACCATCAAGTCCAGGGTGGATGACTGCAGCGTCCCCGGTGATGTCAGCGAAGTGGATCTGGTAGCCCATTGATTCGCCCCAGTCGAAGGTGAATGCGCTGTCTAGAACTTCCTCAACTGTGGCGCACTCTCTTATGAGTTGGGTGATTGCCGTACGTGCAAGAGAGAGAGTCCGCTCCAAGTTAGGGTCGATGCTGTAGGTGGGTATGGCGTTTCAGCCGTAACATAGGCCCTGCTCGTTGATCCCAGTCATCTCGGCCAAAGGCAAGGGGCTATATGAGGTCCCAATGTAGACAACACCGTAGGTACCGCTGGTGTCAACGATGAGGTAGGCGTCCTTTGGTTTCTGGTCCTCATTTCCAGCGAAGAGGACTGTTTCATCCTGTTTTGCGGTGAAGATGGTGCAGGCGTACACGGGGTGGATCATTAGAAGGGTTAGGAGCAGTAATAGGCCGGATGCCAGCTTGGTTCTCTTCATTCGAGACCGCTCCTTTTTACTGAAGGATTGTCTCGTGTCTTTTCATATAAAATGTCCTCATAAATTATATCGCGCGCGATACCCAGATAAAACTCGTGGGATTAGATGGGTCCAGCGTGTTCCATGATAAATAATATAAACTACGTAACAGCCTACTACCGAATTCATGGTGGTGATCTGATTGGGGCTTAGGGGTA
>CAYONH010000244.1:0-1410 GCA_964405275.1 uncultured Candidatus Bathyarchaeia archaeon
ACCCTGGAGAGCCTCGGATCAGTTCTGGTTCATCTCGGCGAGCGTGAGGAAGCTTTGACGAGATTTGAGGAGGCCCGCGAGATCTTCAGGAGCCTGGGGGACCTGGAGGCGACTGCGAGGAACCTACATGGCCTCGGACTACTCCAGGAGGAGCCCTTCGAGATCGAGAGCTCGATAATACACTTGAGAGAGGCCTTCGAGATCTACAGTGAGCTCGGCGCCTCAGAGTCTACAATCGCCGTCCTCAACGACATGGGTCTGAGGATGAGCCAGAAAGGGGACTACGGAGGGGCAAAGAAGGCGCTTTCCGAGGCTCTGAAGCTGTGTAAGATGGGCAGCGATGAGAAGAGTGAAGCCGGGGTCCTCAATAACATAGGCGTTGTTCTGAGGAGACAAGGAGACCCGGAAAAGGCCCTTGAAAGGCTTAAGAAGGCGATCACGATTCAGAGAAAGATTGAGGATAGCCTGGCAGTCGTTGAGACGTTGTGTAACCTCGGGACAGTCTCAAATGGGGCTGGTAATGCCCCTGAGGCGAAGTCATACTTCGATGAGGCTGTGAAGACCCTGAGGGACCCAAAGAACAAGTCTCTTGATACTCCAAAGGGGACCGCTGCAAGGATTATCGACAGCTTGGCCTGTCACAGGATAAAGTCAAACGAGCCCCTTGAGGACCTGATACAGCTAATGGAGGAGATGGGCATAGAGAACGAGATGGTCGCCCTGAAGGGCTGGATAATCATCAGGGAGGGGCATCAGCTGGCGTCGAAGGGCAGATGGGACAAGGCGGCGGAGATGATAGAGAGCGGGGAGAGGGCGATCGATGAGTACTCCAACGTCGGAGACTCGCCGTTGATATACGAGAGCCTGAAGGAGGAGAATGGACGTGTCGTTTAAAGATTATTTACAGGAGCGCGAAGGGAGGCTGGAGCTGCTGAGTGGCTTGAAGCAGGTCATCCTCGACGAACCTCACAAGCACGGTAAGCTGCTGAAGAAATACGGGGTAGAGACGAGCGATGAGATGCTTTGGATGCTCATCTCCCAGGGGAACATGGCCTACGTGTCAGGCGACCTAGAGTCCTTCGAGTACTTCGTGGAGCTCCTGTTCGAGATCATAGAGGCCTCGCCGGAAGACGTTGAGGAGGAGCAGGTCCTAAGGGAGATAACCCATTACGGGCTGATGTCCGCCCACCATCACAACTACCACCCCTTCAGAGCCGTCCTGGAGAACTACGGGGAGTATCTAGGCGGGAAAACCGACGTGGAGTCGTACAGACATCACCTATCCGTTATGAGGGATCTGGGGCTCAAGTCGCTGAACGAGAACTTCGAGGCGGGGGTGTTCAAGGTCGTAGGCGTCCTCCGGGATCTCAATGACAGCCTGATGGAGAAGGAGCTTGAGGTCTGCCGGAC
>CAYONH010000244.1:1510-3041 GCA_964405275.1 uncultured Candidatus Bathyarchaeia archaeon
TTCGCCCATCAGGACTGGTATGACGTCTCCCTAGAGAACGCGCCCGTGGACGAGGAGAAGGAGGCCTCTGATGACCTCGCCCTCAGCTACTGCGACAAGTGCGGGAGCTACGCGGTGTGGATAAAGGATGATATGATCTTCCCACTGCCCTCAGTCGTGCCCCTCCCGCTGGAGGAGATGCCCGACGATGTCAAGGAGATCTACAACGAGGCCCGAAACATCATGAACGCCTCCCCACGGTCGGCCGCCGCGTTGCTGAGGTACGCCATCCAGTTGCTGATGTATAACCTGGGGGAGGAAGGGGAGAACATCAACGAAGTAATACTGGACCTGAGGAACAAGGGGCTGGACGTCAAGATACAGACGGCCCTGGACTCGGTGAAGGTCACGGGGGATGAGGCCATCAACCCCGGCCAGATCGACCCGAGGGACGACGATGAGACCGCTCAGGTCCTCTTCAACCTGCTCAACCTGATAGTGGACGCCCTGATCACCCAGCCCATGAGGGTGGATGAGATACTGGAAAGCCTCCCCAGCAAGAAGGGGTCCAAGAAGAAGGGCGACGAGTTCCTGTTCCGCGCCAAGATAGGGGAATAGGTCACGGATCAGCCAACATTAAATACCCCGATTGGGGTTGAGATTAGACTGCCGTCATGCCAGACCTCGACCTGATCCTGCTCCACGCGCCGAGCGTCTACGACTTCAGGGAACGCCCTGCGATGTACGGCCCCATAAGCGACGTCATCCCCTCTACGCCGGTGTTCGAGATGTACCCGCTGGGGTTCGTGAGCATGGTCGGGTACCTGGAGCAGCACGGCTACCATGCGAGGATAATCAACCTAGCCGTGAAGATGCTGAAGAATCCGAGGCTGGATGTCGAGAGGCTCATCGCCGGTCTGGACGCGAAGGCTTTCGGCTTCGACCTTCACTGGCTGGCCAACGCCGCCGGGAGCCTCGACCTCGCGGAGATAGTCAAGAAGCATCATCCGGATACGCCGATCCTCCTCGGCGGCCTCTCTGCCTCGTACTATCACGAGGAGGTGATTGAGCACTTCCCCCAGATCGACTACATCCTCAGGGGCGACACGACTGAGAAGCCCCTCAAGGAGCTCATGGGGTGTATCGAGGATGATAGGGAACCCGGGAACGTGGCCAACCTCACGTGGAGGACCACCGATGGTCGAAAGCGCGTGAACCCCCTCAGCTTCGTCCCCGAGGACATCGACGACCTCTGGATAGACTACGGCGAGGTCGTGAAGCTCGTGGTCAGGCACCGGGACCTTGAGAGCACTCTTCCATATGAGAACTTCATGAAGTACCCATTCACCGCCCTCCTCACCTGCAAGGGATGCACCCATAACTGCATAACATGCGGCGGCTCCTGCAGCGCTTTCAGCAAGTTCTTCGGCCGGGACAGGCCCGTCTTCAAGTCTCCTGAGAAGCTGGTGGAGGAGATGACCATCATATCCGAGTACTTCAAGGCCCCCCTCTTCCTCATCGGGGACCTGAGGCAGGCGGGGATGGGCTGGGC
>CAYONH010000245.1:0-3006 GCA_964405275.1 uncultured Candidatus Bathyarchaeia archaeon
GCTTCTTCGGGGGGTAGCCGTACCACTTCCGGTCGTATATGGACCAGTCATATTCATCCATAATTCATCATGAGAAGACCTCGCCTTATCGGATTTAATAATTTCTAGAGGTTATGGAAGCTCATACCAGCTTCCCTGCCTCCTCGAGATTGTCCGCCACGGTCTTCAGGTCGACCGCCTCGAGGGAGTCCCTGGTCTGGAGGCCCGACTCGGCGTCCCATCCGTGGAGTGAGTAGTACTCGTCGAGCATCCTCTCCCAGGTCTCGTGGTCGATGTGCTCCCCCTTGTATGGACCCGACTTGACGGGCTCCTCCCAGTACCTCTTCGGGGGGTAGTCGTCCTTCCTGGTGAAGCCCCCGTGGAGGGTGTTGAAGGCCTTCTCAAGGTTGTGGACCCGCCTCCCGATCCCCATGAACCCCTCGACTGTGAGCTCCATGCCGGTGGCTGCCGAGGTAAGCTCAGCGAGGTGCCTCGCCGCGTCCCCGGTTATCTCGGTCTCCCAGGAGAGGATCCCGTTGTTGTACAGGCACATCCCCGTCATGTCGAGGATCGCCTTGAACTGCTCCTGCATGAAGGCCTTCCAGGGCACCCCCTCGTAAGAGAGGAACTCCTTGGGGCTGAAGCTGTGAAGCGCGCCCCTGAGGTGCCGCCCCGCGGCCGGGGAGGTGACGACCCCGAAACCCCACCCCTTGGAGATTCGTATGCCGTCAACGGAGTCCTGCCCCTTGATGTGAATCGCGAAGTCCTCTGAGCCCCTACCGAGCCTCTGTGAGGCCCTGTGGACGCCCTCAGCAAGGAGGGCGCCGATTCCCCTGCGGTGGGCTATCATCTTCAGGAGCTCCAGCACTGCGTCGTGGTTGCCCCACTCCAGCCTCAGCCCCCCCGTGTCCTCCTCGCCTATGAGCCCCTTCTCGTAGCACTCGAAGGCCCAGCCTATGGCCACCGAGGCGTTGTCACCGTCAAGTCCCAGCTGATTTGTGAGGAGATGGGCCTTCAGGGCGGCCTCAGGGTTCGTGCAGTCGACCCTGGTGCAGAAGCTGTTGGAGGAGTTGTTCCACCAGCCCTCCCCCTCAATCTCGTAGGGCCCGTCCTCCACACTCATCCAGGGCATGCAGCCGACGGGGCAACCGATACAGGCCAGTATCTTCTTACGGTAGGGCTTCATGGCGTCCCCTGAGACCTTCCTTATCTTCTCGGGGTCCCAGTAGTCGTCCTGCCCGTTCCTGACGGGCCTGAACCCCGCCTCCCAAGCCGGGCTGCCGAAGTAGCTCTCAACGCCGTAGTAGCCGTCCTCCCTGTAGGCTTTGGCCTTCGGGAATCCCTCGACGATCCTGAGGCACTCGTCCACGGCGTCCATGAACCTCTCGGGCTCGGCTACCTCGATAGGGGTGCTGCCCCGGGCGGCTAGGGCCTTCAGGTTCTTGGATCCCATCACCGCCCCGACGCCTGAACCCCCGGCCGCCTTCGCCCTGTCGGTCATTATGCATGCTGAGCGGACGAGGTTCTCCCCGGCGAGGCCGATGCCCGAGACCCGGACCTCGTTGTCTCCGTGCTCCTCCCTGATGGACCTCTCGGCGTCCCAGGTCGTGACGCCCCAGAGGTGCGACGCGTCCCTGAGCTGGGCCTCTCCGTCCTCCATCCAGAGGTAGACGGGTCTAGGCGACCTCCCCGTGATCACCACGTTGTCGTACCCGGCGTACTTCATCTCTGCTCCGAAGTGGCCCCCGCAGTTGGCTGAACCATATCCCCCGGTGAAGACGTTCTTGGTCTCGATGGAGATGCGGCAGGCGAAGGGGGCGAGGGTCCCCACGAGGGGGCCCACACCGTAGATGAGGAGGTTCTCGGGGTCGAAGCAGCCCACCTTCGGGCGAACCTCGTCGAACAGGATGTGGGCGTTGATCCCCCTCCCCCCCACGAAACCCCCGGCATACTTCGATGTGGGCTCGGATGAGGTCTTCCCCGTGGACAGGTTGACACGGAGGATCCTTCCGGCGTAGCCCGGGTGCCCGCTCATTTCCTCGCCACCCTCCTCGCCCCGTAGACACAGTACTTGACGCAGAGGGGCTGCTCCTCACCTGAGCAGAGATCGCACGTCGAGTCGGTACTGATGGTAATCTCGGCAGTGTCGTTGTCCCTTGAGACCCTCGTGCTCGATGCGGCTGGGCTGAAGGACCGGCGTCCGCTGTGGTGGAAGGAGCACGCTAGCTCGCACGCTCTGCAGCCTTTACATCTGCTGACGTCCGTGAGGATGTAGGTCGAGGCTTGGGATCCCGTCATTTAGATCCAATATGTAGTGGCGGAGGGACTATTAATGCTGCGTCCAAGAAAATATCCAGCCTGGTTCTAGCGTGGGTGAATCACCACCTTTTTCAATTGCACGCGAAGCCTTTTTTTAAAAATCTTGGATGAGATAGAACGTCCCATAACGATATATTGGTCAAGTCAATTTCCTTCATGAATTTACGTGTAGGGGTTTCAGTGGGTGGAATAGGAATATGTTAATGAATGATCTCAAGAAATCCGATCCAGAGGTTTTCGACCTCATCGTCGCCGAGGGCGACAGGATAGAGAATGGAGTGGAGCTCATCCCCTCCGAAAACTTCGTCTCGAAGGCCGTTATGCAGGCGATGAGCTCGGTGTTCACGAACAAGTACTCGGAGGGCTACCCCGGGAGGCGATACTACGGGGGCCAGGAGTTCGTCGACAAGGTGGAGCGCCTCGCCATCAGGCGGGCCAAGGAGCTCTTCGGCGCCGAGCACGTGAACGTGCAGCCTTACTCGGGGTCTCCCGCCAATCACGCCGTCTTCTTCGCCCTCCTTGAGCACGGGGACAAGTTCATGGGGCTGGACATGGGCTGCGGGGGCCACCTCACCCACGGGAGCCCGGTCAACTTCTCGGGGCTGAGCTATACAGCCATACCGTACTACGTTGACCGGGAGACCGAGCTCATCGACCTCGACGAGGTCAAGAGGGCCGCCGTCAAGGAGAGGCCCAAGATGATCATCT
>CAYONH010000246.1:0-2950 GCA_964405275.1 uncultured Candidatus Bathyarchaeia archaeon
TCTTCAAGTAGGGTCTTGAAGACGGCGTTTATGGACGTGTCATCGTCGACAATCAGGATTCTCTTTTCACTCATCTACTGTCACCGCTTGAGCCCGCGCTTACGCCTTTTTCTGGGTTGGCCTCTTCAACTCCATGTCCATCACCGTCCTGTCGAAGACCAGGTGAATCTCCTCACCACATGTCTTGCAGAAGATGGTGATGGTGCCCCCTAGTTTCTGGAGGATGACAGGGTTGATCGTCCCGCATTCCGGGCACACGACCTCCCTCTTTTCAGTCTTCCTTCTTGATGCCAACCCAGACTCCCATGCCCACTATGACACGCTTCGTTTCTTTTATGAAATGATGATGGACCAACTTGGTTTTAGAATGGGGGTTCTGAAACTAAATGTGGTCCACCGACAAGTGAATGATTTTATCTATTAATATTTTATGTGTTTAAAACCAAGATTAAAGCGCGTCTGCAGCGTATTTTAAGTTTACACACATTTAGGATTTAGTGGTGAATGTCTCTTTACCTATATGCAAACCTGAATATTTCTGCTCTAGAATGCAGATATAAGGCGTACGTGCAGAGAATGGACTGGGCAACCTGGATAATAGTATTGGTTTTCGCATTTTCAATAGTGAGGGGCCTATCAGTCGTAAATAGGAATAGAAAACGATATTGATGCATCGCGCGCGCCGCGAGACAGGCTGGTAGAAAAACCTTACCAGCGCAATGACTGCCGGAGTATCTGTTTTCACGCTCGGACACCCATATCTATCTCCCCAGGCAGGAATGGAAATACAGATGGACCTCCGAGGAAACCTGAGCGAGGAGGAGAGGAAGGGCGCCCTTGAGGCAGCTCACCGATGCTACGTCTGGAACACCTTCGAGGGCACACCGAAGATTAACATCAGCCCGACTGGTAAATCAGAGACCTCTGCCTATCTCCCTGCCTTTTTCAAGGAGCTCTTCCCTTTTCTCAACCGGATTACTGCCCGTGGACTCGGCCTTCAGGCTGGCGACGACCTCCATGTTCCAGTAGTGCTCAAGCCTTCCCTTCATCCACTCCAAAACGTAGTCGTACCTGTCCGGGTTCCCCGCACCCTGGGTGATGACCGTGACCGCCTTGACCCCGTCAGGGAAACGTCTCCGATACTCCTCGCCGTGAGTCCCGCTGTAGTAGTGGAGACGGTCAATGAAGAGCTTCGTCCGGGAGCTGACGTGGTCGTAGTAGATGGGGGTCCCCAGCACCAATGCATCCATGGCCTCCAGATGGGGGTAAAGTCTCGCCATGTCGTCCTGGGGATATTCTAGCACCCCGCCGCTGGCCTGGATTGGACCGATCTCCATGTCGCTCAGGTAGAAGATATCGGCGACGTGACCCGCTGAAATCGCCCCAGCGAGGACCGATTCCACCAACTTCGCCGTGTGCCCGTCGTGATGGGGGCTCCCTACTATGCCTAGAACCTTCATATTGGATACCTACGTGAAGACGCGGTCGTCGGTTATCAGTTTTTCCGAGGTGCATGCGTAACAGATTTCTACATAGTCAGGCAACTCAACATGAAGAGGAGGGAAAGGGAGGTGCGGATAGACGTCGTGATGCTCATCTCGGGGCTCGACCCCGAGGCCCTCAGGAGAAGGGAAGAAGGCCTCAAGTCCTACGCCTCGGAGGGGACCGATGTACGTCTCGTCACCACGAGGAACGCGCCCACGTCGGTGGAGTCCTTCGCCGAGATGGAGCTGGCCGCCCCAGGGATACTCGAACGGGTTGCGGAGAGCGAGAGAGAGGGAGCGGATGCGGTGGTGATCTGGGGGGGCCACGATCCCTCTTTGATAGCGGCGAGGGAGCTGGTGGACATACCCGTCCTAGGACCCGGCATGGCCTCGATTTACATCGCATCCGCCCTGGCTGAGAGGTTCGCCCTCCTCGTGCAGCTCCCCCAGGTCACGGAGATAGCCAGGCGCCAGATAAGGGACCTCAGGCTTGAAGCCCGCTGCACGGGCATCTACCCGGTCGGCCTCCCCGTCCTCCAGCTTGGGAGGCCAGAGAGCTTCAAACAAGTCTTGGAGACGGCGGTCACGGCGGTTGAGGACGGGGCTGACGCCCTCTGCTTCGGCTGCATGGCGCTCAACGACCACGCCGACAGGCTGTCCGAAGCCCTCTCCAGAACCCATCCGGGGGCCCTCGTCATCCATCCTGGGAAGGCGGCGATACGCGTCGCCGAGCTGCTCGTGGAGATGGGGCTCTCACACAGTAAGAGGAGCTATCCGGCTCCCAGGAAGGAGGTCAGGTTCCCCTCCTAGAGGGAGAAATCGGTTTCTACCTTATGCTCCGTGAGGAACCGGTCTATCTCAGCCTTCGTGGGGACGTTCACGCCCGCCCCCATCTTGGTGACCTTTACCGCTCCCACGATGTTGGCGAATCTTGCCGCCTTCTCCACGGGCCAGCCGACGAGGTAACCGTAGGCTAGCGCTGCGTTGAATGCGTCCCCTGCCCCGGTCGTGTCAACGGCTCTGACAGAGAAACCTGGTGTCCTATCGAAGCCTGTAGCGCTGCTCGCGGCGCATCCCTCTCCACCCAGTTTCAAGACGACTACCTCAACTCCCTCATCGCGGAGGGTTCCAACTGCTTCCTCTACGTCGGAGATTGCCGTCAAGAATTCTAGCTCTCGAACGTTCAGGGAGATGAGCTTGGAGGCCCCTATGACCTGCTCTCTTACCCTCTCGTCGACCCGTGTGATGATGGGGCTCGGGTCGAAGAAGATGGGTATACCGGTACCTCTGGCTATCTCAACTGATTTGAGGACGGCGTCCCTGAGAGGAGGAGTAGTCAGGGCGTATCCTGAGACGTAGAGCAGACGCGAGGCACGAATGTGCTCTGGTTCGATTCGTTCAGGCGTCAGATGTTCGGTGGCGCCCGGGAAGCCGATGTAGGCGTGATCACCAGTTTCGTCCACCAT
>CAYONH010000247.1:0-2921 GCA_964405275.1 uncultured Candidatus Bathyarchaeia archaeon
GAGATGGTTTTGCCCTCCTCGAGTCTCTCGTTCACGGCTCTCCAGGTTAAGCCAGAGCCAGCTCCCTCGTCCCCTGTCTCCCAGACGTATCTCAGAGCCAGCTCTTCATATTCTCTGAGGGTCTTTCTTAGACCGGTCTTGGATGGATCGAATTTGAACCCGCACATAGTTTAATGTAATAATAGATTAACATATAAAATGACTTACGCGAATAAACCCTAAAAGACAATGAATTACGTAAATATTTGTTTTTTAGGGGTTTTCTGGTATGTGCGTGCGGAACCCACGTATTTGTAGCTGAGAAAAAAGTACATGTGTGGCGTGGAAGCCGTCATACGAACTAATTCGATACTCTTGCAGGAAAAAATAGGTAGGGCAGGTGTTTAGCCAGCGCAGGCCAATTAAATAATTCATTTTCAGTAGTGGTTTAGAACCTCATGTCTGAGTGGTTGAAGCACCAGATATCATCTCTGAAAAATCTATTCTCCCATCACATCACCAGCACAGAAGAAACCACCTAAAGAACACACCATAAACCAAAACAGAACCACGGCTCCCGCTAACCCCGACCCTCAACACCCATCCATCCACGCGCGGGCGCGAGGATAAGAGAAGGCCAATGAGATCGACGGGGTCCATGTCTACGCGCGCGAAGAGTCCACACATCTCCCTGAGCGGGGGCTCGCCCGCGCCCCCAGATTCACATATAAGCATCCTCCAGCATCCTATACCATTCCGAGTGATAGACTATGACTCAGCAGGAGACATCCGATAAGGGCTCATACAGGATGCTGGGCATGGTGATCTTCCTCCACACCCTGAACCACATGGCCAGCGGGGGCCTCCCCATCCTCTACCCCGACATGATGGACGAGTTCGGGATAACCTACGCCCAGCTCGGTGTCCTGCGCTCCGCGACCACCTTCGCGGCTGGGTTCCCCCAGATGTTCGTCGGGTTCTTCAGGAGGTACTTCTCGAGCAGGGTCCTGGTCGGGGCCGGGAACCTCATCAACGCGGGGTTCAACATAGTGGCGAGCTTCTCCCAGGGATTCTCCCAGTTCATAGCTTTCAGGATCCTCGGCGGGGTGGGGAGCAGCACTCAGCACCCCATCGGCGCCTCTCTGATCTCCTCCACGGCTGAGCCGTCCCAGCGGGGGAGGATGCTGGGGCTGAATCAGGCCATACCCTCCCTGTCGTTCACGTTCACCCCGCTGCTGGCGGCCTACCTCATCACCCGCATGGGGTGGAGGATGACATTCAGCATTCTCTCGATCCCCGCCTTGGTAGTATCACTGGGACTGCTGTTCTTCGTCCGCGGGAGCGAGGCCGAGGAGGCGACCACGAGGGACTCACTTACGTGGGGTAAGCTCAAGGAGGCCCTGCGTAATCGGAACGTCATGTCCATAAGCCTGGTCAGGACCGTGATGGCCTTCAGGATGGGGGTGAGGGCCTTCCTCCCCCTCTACTTCATAGACGTCCTGGAGATGGCTCCCGAGACCTCCAGCCTCCTCTACTCGATCATGCTGTTCGGCGGAGTATTGGGACCCTTCTTCTGGGGGAACCTCTCGGACAGAATGAACAGGAAACCCCTGATAATCGGCATCACGGCGGCCTCCGGCGTCGGCTACCTCTCACTGAACTACGTGACCCAGGCCTGGCTCCTGGCGCCCCTCCTGTTCCTCATCGGCTTCCTCGTGCAGACGGTGATAGTGCAGAGCGTCCTCTCAGACTCCGTGGAGCGCTCCCAGCTGGACCAGATCTTCGGGTTCTACTTCACCATCGGGTTCACGCTGGCCTCGATATCCAGCGTCATATTCGGGTACATCATCGAATGGTACGGCTTCAACTGGGGCTTCACCTACATCGCAGCCGTAACAATGGTCTCGATCCTCCCGGCGCTATTCATCAGGGAGCCGAGGAACCTAGAGCCTACGACCTTATCATCACCAGCATCATCTTGAATGGAGTGAGCGCCCTCAGGGCGTGGGGCTCGTCCGCCGGCATTATGATGGTCTCCCCTTCCCCGACCTCGTAGGGCTCACCGGAGATGACGACACTCGCCCTCCCGTCGTAGACGTACACCAACGCGTCGAAGGGGGCCGTGTGCTCGCTCAGGCCCTCCCCCTCGTCGAAGGAAAATAGGGTGACGGTGCCCTTCTCCTTGTCTATGAGGGTCCTGCTCACCACCGACTTGGGCTGGTATCCGATGGAATCCGCAAGCCTCTCTACATCAACCATTGAACATCGGTATGACCGGGGAACCGGGTTTTATATCGATTTACCTGGGCAGGCTCCTCATGGAGGGGAAGCCCCTCAGGGACTGCTACCCACGCCCCCAATGGGAGTACGTGGAGGAGCACGGCCGAGACGAAGGCTGAGCAACATCAGAAGAGGATGGAGAGACAGGTCAGCGCCCCGTCGCACTTCTCGATCTCGGAGACATCCATGGGTATCACCTCGAATCCCGCGTCCCTCACGAGCCTGTGGGCCTCGTCGTGGCCCTCAGCCATCAGAACGGTGTCCCCCACGGCCAGGGTGTCCGCGGCGTACTCCTCCCCCTCCGGCGGGATGAGGATGTGCAGCCCCTCCAGGGCGGGGTGGCGGCTGTACTTCTCGGTGGCGATGGCGATCCCATTCCCCAGGTAGGTGACGTAGCTCTTCAGGTGCATTATCCCGGGGTCGAAGATCGTCGAGACGGGCACCCCGAGCCACTCCTCCATCTGGGCCACCCCGTCAGGGTTGGTCCTCTGGGTGATCCCGCAGATGAGCCTGTCATCCAGGTGGACCACGTCTCCCCCCTCGATGGTCGCCGGCTCCTCCGCCCACCTCACGGGCATGGACTCCTCCAGCTTCGCCGCGACGCCGGGCTGCTCCCCCCGGCGGCTCTCCTTCGCCATCCTGCAGATCAGCGCCCTCCCCCC
>CAYONH010000248.1:0-2898 GCA_964405275.1 uncultured Candidatus Bathyarchaeia archaeon
ATCTCTACGATCTTCCTGGTGGACGTGTGGCCGCTCAATATCATGGCGGGCCTCCCGAAGTGCCTCCGGAGGACCTTGAGGACGGCGACATTGGCCTTCCCTTTCCTCCTCGGCGCCTTGACCCTCACGAGGAAATGGCCTTCCCCTAAATCCTCTACACCCTCCTCCCTCGAATCAGCCTTGACGTCCACTGTTATCCTCATACGACCTGACCAGACCTGGAACACTACCTGTAAGATCAAGATGATTGTGCAATAATAAAACTGATCAGAAAACTACGATCTCCCGACAGGAGAACCGATTCGAGGCCTAATCCAGTCCTCCCATGGTCTCCTTCACTGCCTCGAGGGTCTGATCTGGGAAGTCGTTCATCAGGCTCTCCAGCACCGATTTGGCTATGTGCTTCTTGAACTCCCCCTCATCCATACCCGTGAAGTACTTCCTCCGGGTCCCCCCCTTGCACGTCTCCTCAACGTAGGCTAGCACGCCCTCGTCGCACATGGCGTTGAGGAAGTTTATGATAGAGGCCCTGGAGATAGTCCTCACGCCCTCCAGCTGCTTATTCACGTGCTGGTGTACCTCCCTGGAATTGACGCCCTTGGGGTCGTCATCCCAGACCATCCTGAGGGCCTCGATCTGATAATCCCTCAGGACCTTCTCGAAACCTGTCTTTCCCGGATCTACAACAAAAGGCATTTTTTTACCACCTGAATTACTCCATTACGTTTTCTTCACTAGATATAAGATTTCGCATAAAATAAATGAACAAATAAATATTTTCTTTATAAATATTACTCGAAAATATGTTTATCTAGAATATAGCATGTGAATATGCCTTCGAATACCCTCTTCTCCCCGACGGACACCTCGACCTCCACGTCCCTTCTCCTCCCCTCTCCGCCCTTCACAGAGGCCTTGGCCACCATCGTCTCTCCGGCCTTCACCGGGGCGACGAAGCGGCAATCCGTTCCCCCGAGCACCACGTTGGGGTGGTTGACCGCGGTCATCGCAGCGTAGTCCGCAAGGCCGAATGTGAACCCCCCGTGCACCAACCCATGCTCGTCCACCGCCATCTCGTCCCCGGTCTCCAGCTCGGCGACCGCCTCGACCCCCTCCACGAGGCTGATCACTCGCCCGACCAGCCTTGGAGAGGCCTTTCTGTGTGTTTTCAAATCCATCTGCGTGTCCACCAACGGGCCTGATTACCCCGTCTGCTCTAATTAATGTTATAAGTGCTCTCCAGTGACCTAACTTGATCAGGATGAAGTTACTCACATACAAGACGGGGATGGACGTCCGCCTGGGGGCCCTCGTGAAAGGGTCTGTCCTGGATCTCAACGCGGCCTTCAAGGGTTCGGGCATCGAAACCGACCTCGACATGCTCTCCCTTCTACAATTGGGGGAGAAGGGCCTGAAGGGAGCCAAGGAGGCGGTGGACAAAGCGGCTCAACTCATAGATGAGGGAGAGGACGGCGCCCTCAGAGCCAAGGGGATACTACACGGGGTGGGCGATGTAGAGATCAAGGCTCCCATTCTGCGGCCTCGGAAGAACATCGTCTGCCTTGGCCTCAACTACGCTGAGCACGTCCGTGAGGGAGGCCACGACAGGGACCAGGAGCGGGCCCTCCCCCAGGTTCCCATCTACTTCACTAAGGCCCCCACGACGGTGACGGGGCCCTTTGACGACATAGTCTACTCGAGGGCGACGGAGAAACTGGACTACGAGGTGGAGCTCGCTGTCGTGATCGGGAAGGAGGGGAAGTATATCCCGAAGGCAGAGGTCTACGGCCACGTAGCTGGCTACACGGTCTTCAACGACGTCACCGCTAGGGACCTGCAGAGGCTCCACGCCCAGTGGTTCAAGGGGAAGAGCCTGGACACCTTCGCCCCCATGGGGCCGTACCTCGTCACCCGCGATGAGGTGGGGGATCCGCAGGATCTGGATATCTGGCTCAAGGTGAACGACGAGGTCCGGCAGAGTTCGAATACATCGAACATGATCTTCGACGTAAAGACGCTCGTCAGCACACTGTCCGAGGGGTTAACCTTGGAGGTCGGGGACATCATTGCGACGGGCACACCCTCGGGAGTGGGCAGCTCCCATCCTTCGGGATTCCTCAAGGTCGGTGACGTCGTAGAGACGGGAGTAGAGAAGATCGGGATACTCAAGAACAGAGTAGTCAAAGAAAAATGACTATTCGGACAAGGGCGTCCTGAAAAGGGCCCTATAAAATTTTTTTAGATGATAACCCAAACCTAAACATTAAAAAGGGTAGATTTGGGCCCGACGCAAATGTTTATATTGCAATCTTCTGTTGGCTTTATAGTTTCGAGGTGTAAAAAAAGTTTGAGTGCACCCGGTTACGGTGGACAGCCAATTATTATTCTTAGGGAAGGTACAGAGCGCAGTCAAGGATCCGATGCTAGGACCGCAAATATTCAGGCGGCCCGCATAGTCGCCGAGGCGGTGAAGACGTCCCTCGGCCCCAAGGGGATGGACAAGATGCTCGTCGACAGCTTCGGCGACGTCACCATCACCAACGACGGCGCCACGATGCTGAAGGAGATGGACGTGCAGCACCCGGCGGCTAAGATGATGGTGGAGGTCTCCAAGACGCAGGACGACGAGGTGGGGGACGGCACGACGAGCGTCGTGGTCCTCACCGGCGAGTTCCTCGGCAAGGCATTGGAGCTGATGAACAAGAAGATACACCCCACGGTCATAATCGACGGCTACAGGGACGCCCAGGAGCAGGCCCTAAAGTACCTGAAGGAGATCTCGATAAACGTCGACCCCCAGGACAAGGCCGTCCTCAAGAAGGTCTCAAGGACCGCCATGGCGAGCAAGCTCATCCACGGATACAGCGACTACCTCTCAGACGTAGCAGTCGACGCAGT
>CAYONH010000249.1:0-2887 GCA_964405275.1 uncultured Candidatus Bathyarchaeia archaeon
TTGATCTCGTCCTCTGCCTTCTCGGCCTCTGAGATGGCCCTCTCGCGGGTCACGGTGACCACGGCGTTGTACCTGGGGCCTATGTTCTCGAGCCGTTCCAGGGATGTCTCGGTGAGCTCCACGGGGGAGATCTTCTTTCTCCGTATCCCGTCGCTGAGCTCCCTGATGGTCTTGTAGACGTGGGCTCCCACTGTCTACTCGTCCCCCCTGTAGGGTCTGAATACGAAGAATGGCTCGTCCCCGTTCTCTAGCCTGATCTCCCTGAGCTTCTCCGCTGCCTCCACTATCCGATCGACGCCTTTCTTTACCTCGGCCAGCTCCTCGTCGGAGAGGCGTTCGCCGTATCTCTCCTTGATGATGTTGAATAGGTGCTCGGACTCGCTGTTTTCGTTTGACATTACAGTAGGATGTGAGTCGTTTTCATTATTTGAGGTTAATCAAACGGAGCGGTTAGTATATGTGGCTTCCATTAAGGCCTATTCTCTAAGTTTTGTTGCTGAAGTTCTCTTTTTTCACTCTTCGATGATTGACGTATTATCGTGGAATAGTCTCTCATTTTGGTATGAATCGGTTCCGATTGGAGACTTCTTCAGGTTCCTCTCGTTGATTGGAGCGTTTTTCATAGGCAGATGTATGACCCCCCTCTCCCCCCCTTACAGGAGTTGAGGTGCTCGGCCTCCGTAGACGTCGTTGAGCTCGTTATTATATAATAAATGGGTCAATATTGTCTAAACATAGGAGGTAGCCGGTATGGATGGTCGTGTGGAGACTGATGTGCTCGTCATTGGAGGGGGGCTGGCAGGATGCTTCGCAGCCGTGGGGGCGCGTAGGAGCGGTGTTGATGTCGTCCTCGTTGATAAGAACTATGTGGGGAGGACGGGGTCCAGCGTCTACGCGAGTGGGATGGGCCTATACAACCCCGACTGGGGGGACGACATCGAGGAGTGGCTTGAGCAGTACTCCCGTGTCGGCGAGTACATCGTCGACAGGAGCTGGGCGAAGATCCTGTTTGAAAACTCCTACGCTAGGCATAGGGACCTCGTGGACTGGGGCTTCACATATTACAAGAAGGACGGGTCAGTGGGGACCCTGACCCCTGGAGAGGAGCCGGAGAGGCCGCTGTGGCTGAAGAGCAGGTACAGGAACAAGTGCACCCTAGCAATGTTCGGTTCCAAGGACAAGATGATCCACGTCAGGAAGGCCGTTCTGGACAGCGGATGTCGGATACTCGACAGGGTAATGGTGACCGACCTCATCGTGGAGGATGGGCGTGTCGCGGGAGCCGTTGGCTTCCACGTCAGGACAGGAGAGTTCGTCACTATGCAGGCGAAGGCTACCGTGTTGGCATCGGGGATGGTGAGCTTCAAGGGTTCCGGCTTCGGACGCCACATGGGCACAGGCGATGGTCAGGCGATGGCCTACCGAGCTGGGGCTGAGATGAAGAGCATGGAGTGGGGGGGCCTCATGTACTGCATCAAGGACTGTGACTCCGTCATCGTCGACGGCCCCACCTGGGAGGAGGACAGTAGTCAAGACAACGTCACAAACGCCCTCGGGGAGCGGTTCCTAGGAGACGAGGGCAACCCCGGCACTGTAACCCTCGTGCTCTGGCCCCAGGAGGTCCACGCAGGAAGGGGGCCCATCTACCACGAGCCCTACGGCGTAGACCCGGAGAAGTACCGGGAGGCCATCGTGGAGTACGAGAAGAAGGCCGAAGGGCCTTGGATCACGATGCTCGACAGGGCAGGTCTAGACATCTTCAACGACCGCCTTGAGCAGATCACCGCCTATGTCGGCGCACGTCCCGGTGGAGGCGTCAAGATCGACGAGGAATGCGCCTGCAGCCTCCCCGGGCTTTACGCTGCTGGGGACGCCTCAGGATGCGGCCTAGGAGGAGCAGCCTATCCCGCAGGGGGCACAGGTATGAACAAGGCAGCAGTCACGGGGCATATCGCGGGTGAGAACGCCGTAAAGTACGCCAAGAAGGTTGAAAACATTCAGATCGACGACTCTGTCATTGAGAAGTACAGGGAGATGACCTTCGGTCCCATGCGGAGGAAGTCGGGCTTCTCCACCGACCACGTGCTGAAGCGGGTGCAGCAGACATTGTTCCCATACGAGGTCCATATGGTGATGCACGGTAGGCGCCTGGAGGCGGCGCTTACGATGGTGGAGTTCTTCAGGGATCACCTGCTACCGAGGATGAGGGCCGTTGACCTCCATGACCTCCGGAAGGCACACGAGGTCAGGAACATGGTTCAGTGCGCCGAGATGATCCTAGGGGCATCCATCGCGCGGACGGAGAGCCGTGGGACGTTCTACAGGGAGGACTACCCCGAAAGGGACGATGAGAACTGGCTCAAGTGGATCCTGTTCAAGAAGGAGGGCCTGGGTATGAAGATATGGACTCAAGAGGTCCCGGAGGACTCCCATGGTGACACTTCAATACCCTACGAAGAGAGATACCAGCTGAAATACAGGAGGAGCTAAGATGCCCATTGAGAAGATCGACCATGAGCTCTGCACAGGATGCGGAATCTGCCAGGATTCCTGCTCCTTGGATGTGATATACATGGACGAGTCCGGTAAGGCATACGCCCGCTACCCTGAGGACTGCGTGGCATGCTACAGCTGCGAGAAGGACTGCCCCGCAGAGGCGATCAACGTCTCACCGCAAAGGGGCAGACCCGTCCCTCATCCGTGGTAGAGAAAAAAGGAGCTCATGTAGATGGGCAGGGAGGGCGATCCTACCAGAAGGCCAGGGGTATCTTTACCTTGATGGCCTTCGCCGGGCACTCGACCTGGCATATGAAGCAGAGCTGGCACTCGTCAGGGTACTTGACGTAGGGCCTGTTCTCCTCCTCGTCCCAGGCGATGATGTCCAGGG
>CAYONH010000250.1:0-2882 GCA_964405275.1 uncultured Candidatus Bathyarchaeia archaeon
GGATAATAGGACTCCTGCCTTAGGCTTCTTCAGAAGTTGGCCTTCGCCTTGTACCTGAACTGGGCCTCGTAGATCTCCCGGACCCTGTCCAACGTGTCGGCGTCCTCGGGGGCCTTGTCCTCCCTTATCCCGGTGACCCTTGCGAACCTGAGGGCGTAGCCTGACTTGTAGTGGGGGCTCCGCTGTACCTCGTTGAAGGCCACCTCCACCACCAGCTCGGGTCTTACGTGGACGGTCCCCGGGGTCTCCCTGGTCTTGAGCTCCTGGAGGCGGGCGGTCATCCACCTGAACTCGTCGTCGGTGAGCCCCTTGAACGTCTTCCCGATGACGAGGTGGTCGTCGCCCTCCCTGGCGGCGAGGTGGTAGTTGCTCAGCCAGCCCGTCCTCCTCCCGTACCCCCAGTCCGCCGATACGACGACGAGGTCCAGGGTCTCCGTCGGCTTGATCTTGAACCATCTCTTCCCCCTGCTCCCGGGGGTGTACTCGCTGTCGAGGCGCTTCGCCATGAGCCCCTCGTGGCCGGCCTCCATCGCCTCCTTGAGGAACGCCTCGACCTCCTCGGGGTCACCTGAAATGATGCGCTTGGTGAGGATGTCCTCGGGGCAGATCTCTTCCAGGATCCTCCATCGCTCGGTGTAGGGCTCATCGATGAGTAGTTTCCCGTCGTGGTATAGTATGTCGAAGAGGTAGAGCCTCAGGGGTATCAGGCCCGTCATCTCCTCCACGTCGTGGACCCGCCTGAACCTGCGCATCAGGTCCTGGAACGGGAGGGGCTTCCCTCCCTCTCCGATGGCCACCGTCTCCCCCTCTAGGATGAAGTCGTCGGAGTCGACGCGCCCCTTTATCACCTCGACGACGTCGGGGAGGCTCTCGGTGACCTCGGACAGCCGTCGGCTGAAGACCTTTATCTCCTTCCCTTGACGGTGTATCTGGATCCTTGCGCCGTCGAGCTTGTACTCGAAGGAGGTCATCCCGCCGTGTGCCTCGATTACCTCGCCTATGTCATAGGACATCGCTGCGAGCATCGGCTTCAGGGGGACGAAGAGCCTCATCTCCACACCCTTGAGCCCCTTCTCTCCGGATTCGAGGGCTATCCTGGCTATCTCCCCGAGGTTCCCCGTTAGCATGAGGGCGCGACGTACGAGTCCGACGCCGACATCTGAGGCCTCGGCTATCCCCTCAAGCATCATCCCCTCGCTTACGCCGATGCGCATCTCGCCGAAGATGATGCGCACGAGGACCTCCACCTCGGACGGGTCCGCCCTCGCGATGAGCCCCTCAAGCAGGCTGCCCTTCACCCGCCTCGATCCCGCCCCCGAGGCCTCGGCTATCTTCGTCAACGTGTCGTGGACATAGCCTATCGTGAGTGGTTCGTCGAAGAGAGTCGTCTGTCGACCGCCGTCGAGGACGTTTCTCATGGTCCTCCACCCCACTTCCAGGGTCAGGGAGTCGAACTCGGGGAAGATGGAGCCCACGACCATGAGGACGGCTGGTGAGACCTCCGAGGGTTCAAGGCCTCTCAGGAACTCGGAGAGGAGCCTTGTCTTCTCCTTCCGCTTCGTCGTCGCCTCGAGGGCCTTGCAGAGGTCTGCCAGCTCTGAGAAGGAGGTCTGAGGCACTCTAAGGGGCCCCTCCTATCCAGTCACTGAGGCTCCTCTGCATCTGGGCGGCCTTCATCCGCTTCACGACCACCTCCACCCGGTCCCTGGAGAAAGCTCTCTCACCGCAGAGGAAATCGTATAGCTCGTCCTCCTGTAAGGCACCGTGGATGATCTTATAGTCGTCGGTCACGTCCGGCTTGAGGAATATCTCACGTATTCCATCCACATCGGCGTCGAGCTTGGAGTAGGCCTCCGGTGGCATCTCCTCGAGGCTCCCGTGCTCCCTGATGAGCTTGAGTGCGGTCTTGGGGCCTATCCCCTTGACCCCCTCGTTGAAGTCTGTGCCTATGAGCATCGACATGTCGACGAGCTGCTCCCTGGTGATGCCGTGATGGGAGAGGAAGGATTCCAGCCGTATCAGCTCGGGCTCAAGCCTGCGAGCCCTCCCCTTGCTGGGAAGCCACTCCTGGCCCTGGATCGTGAGGTACCTGACCAACCTGGGCGTCCCGAACAGGAGGGAGTCGTAGTCCCTGCTGCTGGAACCCCAGACATCGCCCTTCCGAGCCATGTGGGCTGCCTGGGCCTCTCCCTCCCCTGGCGCCTGGACCCACGGCACTCCGAGGAGGTCGAGGAGCCTTTTCGTGTCCCAGATCATGTCCCCTGTGAGTCTGCTCGTCTGGACGGCCTTGGAGAAGGCCTTGGCGTAGTCTCCGGCGTCCACCGCCTCTCTGTACTCCTCCTCGGCCTTCCTCTTGACCGCCCGCCTCTTCTCCACCTCCCGGCGCTTGAGTCGCGGAGGGGAGCCGTCGAAGACGAAGACCAGCTTCACCCCGTGGTCCGCGATGAGGCGCGTCGTCCTGAAGGCGAGGCCGACGAGATGGGAGGTGACCCTGCCCTCGCTGTCCGAGAGGGGTCTACCCTCCCGTGTGCGGATGAGGGCTAGGAACTGGTAGAGGACGTTGAAGGCGTCGATGGCTATGGTGTGGCCTCTGAATGCGTCCAGGTCGACGACCTCCTTGACGATGATGGGCGTGAGGTTTACTCCCAAATGGACCATTCTGGTCTATCGGGACATAGAATAAATCGGTTGCCCTAGACGGGGAGCCCGCCGTTCATGGTCAGGTGGTACACCACCGCTGTGACGTAGAGGAGGGCTAGGGAGGGGACAAGGTACCTGTAGACCTTCCCCAGTTCGGACTTGTAGTAGCTGTTGGTGAGGATGAGGCAGAGGTGGAGGGGGCTGGCCATGTACCCGGCTATTATCCCAGCGTAGATCACGCT
>CAYONH010000251.1:0-2873 GCA_964405275.1 uncultured Candidatus Bathyarchaeia archaeon
GTGAGCCCGCTTTCTCCCAGGCGTCGGGGGAGAGCCTGTCGAGCACGTCCGAGGGCATGAACCTCTCCTTCCTCAAGTTCTCCCTCGTATGCCTCTCGGCTAGGAAGTGCCCCCCGGGACCCACCTTGGTTATCACCTCTGTCGCCAGGGCGACGTCGTCGACGTTGATGCCCCTGATTAGCCTGTAGGCTGCCCCGCAGTACTCGTTGTCTATGACCAGCTTCTCCAGGGACTGGCAGTTCTCGCTTGCCTGCATCCCCGGACCCGAGACTATGTTCACGCCGGTCAAGGCGGCGAGGAGGATCCCTGTCCCTGACTCGAAGCTGCTCTGCCCGTCCACGGCCTTCGAGTCGCTGAGCCCGAGGTAGCCTTGGGTGGGGACCCCGTAGTGCTTCCCCATCTCCGCAGATGCACAGGCCGCCATTATCGCTTCGATAGCTCCCAGTCGGGCGGTGGTGTACCTCATGTCAAACGCTGAGGGGGAGCCCCCGTAGATGATGGGCGTCCCTGGCTCCACGAGCTGGGAGATCACGGCTCCGCTAAGGAACTCGGCGTTCGCCTCAACCAAGGTGCCCGCGATGGTCACCGGGCTCGTCGCCCCCATCTGGGGAGCCGGGATGATATCAGCTGGTATCCCGTGCTCCGCGCAGTCGATGAGGTTCTGGCAGGTCACATCGCTCCACATGAGTGGGGAGGACGGGCAGCAGTCGAATATCGCCCTCGGCCTCTCCCTGAGCTCATCCTTCCCGCCTACCACCGATTCCAGCATCCCGGCCATGTCGAGGAGCCCCTCCTTGGTGAAAGCCCCCGTCACGATAGGCTTGTCCGAGTTCCTCAGGACGACGTAGAGCCTGTAGAGGTCGGAGATGATCTCCGGCACGTCGGCTGGGACCATGGCGGTGCTCTGAGCGTGGATGTGCTCCAGAGCGTCCGTGAGCCTCACGAGGTCCCTGAAGTCCGCTGCGTTGGCCCTGCGCATCTCGTGCGTCTTGCGGTCGATGAAGTAGATCCCGGCTGAGCCCGGGTTGTAGATGACCTCTGAGCCGCCTACTGTGTGTTGCCGGCCCCCGTCCCTCGTGTAGAGGTGGAAGGACTCCGGGGCCTTCTTGAGGGCCTCCTGGACCAGAGAAGGAGACATGCGGACCATGTTTCCGTCGATGGAGCAGCCCGCATCCTTGAGGATCCCCAGCGCCGGGTCATTTGACACCTTCACCCCTGTCTTCTCGAGTACTTCGAGGGACGCCCCGTGGACCGCGTCTCTATCCTCTTTCGAGAGTAGTCTGAACTCGACCATCTGCTATGCCTCCATCAGCTTGAGGGATGTCTCCACGGCGCTGCCGGCGTCTAGTCCGCAGGCGTCGGCCCCGATCTCCTTAACCCAGTCCTCAGTGACGGGGGCACCCCCCACGATCACCTTGACGTTCTGCCTCAGCCCGGCCTCCTTCAGCAGATCTATGACCTCCTTCTGCTTCAACATCGTGGTGGTCATGAGGGAGCTGAGCCCCAGGATATCGGGCTTCAGCTCCTTCACCTTCTCGACGATCTCCCCCGACTTCACGTCGGTGCCGAGGTCGAACACCTCGAACCCCGCTGCGGTCAGCATCGTCTTGACTATGTTCTTCCCGATGCTGTGGATGTCCCCCTCCACGGTCCCGATGAGGAACTTGCCAACGGATCTACGGGTCACACCCCGCTTGGCGATCTCGCGATTAAGGATCTCCGCGCCCACCTCCATCGCCTGCGCCGAGGCGATGAGCTCGGTTATGAAGGCCTCACCGTTCCCGAAGCGGTTCCCCACCTCTCTGAGCGCCTTCGCGAGCCCCTCCTCCAGGACCTCGACGGGGTCAAGCCCAGCCTTCACCGCCTCCTCGGAGAGCCTCTTCACCTCGTCTTCATCGAAGTACCAGACGGCCTCCCTCAGCCCCTCGAGTATCTTCTCGCTCATGATTATCGTGGATATATGTTTCTAAGAAATTAAAACAATTTAGTTAGCTAAAACGCCCACAATGGCAATAGAAAAAATTAGAATGACAGGACCGCGTCGGCCTCAAGGAGGAGGTCGTTGAGCGTTGCAGCTCCCACGACGTTGGCGCCGTCCTCGAAGTCTCCGCGGTCGAGTCCGAGTAGCTGGCAGCTCTGCTCGCAGACCATCAGCTTCACACCCGCCTGCAGTGCCTGATCCATGGCCTCTTTGAGGCTCGGGAAGGTTCCCATCTTTATCTTCTCGGCCTCTCCCTTCTTCACGACGGTTATGCCCTTGATGAGGAAGTAGACCGTGGCCTCGATGTCCATGGCTACAGCCGTGGATGCGAGGATGAACGGGGCGTATAGGCGTTCCGGCGTGTCGATCCCGCTTGTCTGAACGTAGAGTATCTTCTCAGCCATGATTATCTTGATCTGGAGTGAACCGCCGCAGTTAAAGAATATGCAAGCCTCAGTGCGTAGGCAAACAGGTCACGCTCCAAGAGTTGCGTGCTTAAGCCTACTAGCTATAAGTTTTGAATCAAACAAGAGCCAATTGAGGGTAACCCTTACTAGGTCAATCTCCATCTCCTTACATGAGTCAAAATGGAGACCCGAATGTACAAGACGACCTGGCCTGAGGTTGAAGAGTACCTCAAGGAGAACGACGTCGTCATCTTCCCCGTGGGCTCCCAGGAGCAGCACGGGAAACACCTCGCCGAGGACAACGACTCCTTCACGGCCACAGAGATAGCGAGACGTGTAGGGGAGAGGACGGGCGTCCTCGTGGCCCCAACCCTTCCCTTCGGGAACTCGGTCCACCACATGAACTTCCCGGGGACGATGACGCTGACCTTCGAGACCCTCGTCGCCGTCTACAAGGAGCTCTGCGAGTGCCTCATACACCACGG
>CAYONH010000252.1:0-2873 GCA_964405275.1 uncultured Candidatus Bathyarchaeia archaeon
CCGTCGAACATCGTGTGGGCGGGGTAGATCGCCCTCGCCAACCCGTCGTGGGCCATCTGGGCCACCTTGGTCGCCTGGGACTTGTCGAGCTCCGCATCGGTCGCGATCACCCCTATGGTGGTGTGCTGACCTTGATTCTGCCTGCGGACGGGGCGGGGCACGAGCCTCGCCGGAAGGTCTCGTCTGAGGCCCTCGAACTCCCCGTCGAGCTCAAGCCCCCTCGCGTAGAATCCCCCCGTCTCAGGGTCGAACGCCGTCCCGCTGGAGTTTACCGCCACAACGGCCCCCACGGTCACGCCGTTCTCAAGCACCTCGCTGGCGGTACCCAGGCCTCCCTTCATGCCCCCCGAGACTGCGCCCGTCCCGGCTCCCACGTTCCCCTGAGCGACAGGCCCAGCCGTGGCGTCCTCGCACGCGGCGTAACCAGACTCCTCGTCGATGTACCTGTCACCCTCGCCCCTGCAGAGGTCGTAGATGACCGCAGCCGGCACGATGGGCACCACCCGGCCCTCCGCCACAGGATGGCCGACCCCCCTCTCCTCGAGGAAGCGCATGACGCCCCCCACCGAATTGAGGCCGTAGGCGCTGCTCCCGCAGAGGGCGACCGCGTCCACACGCTTTATCCTGTTCACGGGGGAGAGGAGGTCGGTCTCCCTGGTCCCCGGGGAGCCCCCCCTGACGTCCACGCCGCAGATGGAGCCCCCAGGGGCGAGGACGACGGTGACCCCGGTGAGGTGCTCCAGATCCGTGAAGTGCCCGACCCTGATGCCCTCGACATCGGTTATCGCGTTGAAGCGCCCAGTCCCACTCATCCATAGGCCACCTTTTTCTTGGAGAGCCACGAAGTAAGGCTACGTATTTATAAATATCTATACTTGAGCTACGCACTTGCGCGTACCTGTGTTATTCTCCTTGATTTGTCGCATCTTCAAGACTTGGTCTAATGAAACGAGTTACTCCCGCGCGACATTTTCGAGTCCTGCCTTGCAGAGTTCAACGAAGTTGTCTATTCTATCAAGGTAGTCGCTTCTCATGGGCTCCTCGAGTTTACTGAATTCTCCAGGTTTAAGCATTCCTAGACCCATTGTCTGGATCACCTCGATCCCACGCTCCGTCAATGTATTTTCCAGGTCCGTCAGAGTCGTTCCGATCTTGTTGTCATAAGTGCAGAACAAGGCCACAGTATCAGCCTGAACATCCCTGACAAATCTCTGGATCATGGACTTCGCCCTCTGGAAACCGGTGGGTGTTCCTATGACGGCCAGATCACAGCTGACGCTTTCCTGTACGGCGTTGTCGTAGAGTTCCTTTTCCATGTCTCTCTCTTCTTTGGTACCTCTACCTTTCTTTTCCATCAGGTTAACAGGGAAGACACTGCATTCAAGCCTCTTTGCTATTAATTCGGCTACAGCCCTAGTATTTCCAGTCTTGGAGTAATAGACCACGATGGATTTCATGGTTTAACCTAAGCGTGTTACCGAATAACTTTAACGTGCGCAGGCGCACGCGCAGAACACTTGGCCACCATCTACCCCCCGCGCGCGAGCATGTCTTGAACCACCTACACGCTAGACTCTCTCGATATCTATCGTTACCTCGGTTCCCTCATCGAGGGCGAGCCCGCCAAGCATCCTCGGAACGAGCTTGACCTCTGCGCCTCTCCGGGGCGAGAGGCGTAAAGAAAGCCCCAGTATCGGATTCCCCTCTACCTTGACTGAGAAGTCGTTGCAGTCCGCTAGGCACACCCTGTCATGGATGGCGCCTGTCGTGGCTATCGGGTGCCCCGTGAGTTCCACGGTGCCTCCATCCGGTCTCCCTGAATCATAATGGACCCCCATCCAGCCGTAGTAGGGGATGCCCCCGTCGAGGACGCCAGATACGCCGCCGACGTCCGCTGGAAGCCCACATGCATGGGTATCAAGCCTCAAGATGGAGTACTCAGGGGAGCACAGGGCTACGACACCCCTAAGCTCCCCGAGGGGCTCGACCCGGCCCACGTCTATGAGCCTCTCCATCCGGTGTCCTCCCCGCGCCCGGAGGGGATCCGAGGGCTCCCGGACCTCCACGTGGACGTGGGGGGACGTCGCGAAGCCGTAGTACCCTGAGCGGAGCAGCCTCCCCAGCTCCTCCCCGGCCCTGACCTCGTCCCCGACGCTCAGTGTGGGGTCGACGTGGAGGAGCTTGACGACCTTGCCGGGGTTCTCACGGCTCCGCAGGAGCGTGACCACGTCGTACTCCGAGGCCTCATAGCCCCTCCCCCTGGGGCTCCTCACCCGCCTTATGAGGGTCACATCTCCGCTGACGGGGGATGAAGCCATGCCTCCGAATACTGCGTCTGGGTAGACGTCGATCCCCGTCGACTGGCGATGGGCGGGGTAGGGGCTGTTGTAGAATGAGAACAGCCCGTCTCGTGGGCAGCTGACGGTTACCCCCTGGGAGGCCGCCACGGGAATCATGGGTTCCAAGTCTGACCTGTAAAGTTCCCCTGTGCGACTGATAACCCTTATTCTGCGTAAAATTTAAGCTGGATTAAATCTAGTACTACCCGAGGAAAGATGCCTGAATTCGGAAGCCCCTTCTCGGGCCTAGCCGCCGACAGGAAGCTGACGGACTCCGAGCTGATACGCGCCATCAGGTTCTTGGTGGCAGCGGAGTACGAGGCTATACAGCTCTACATGCAGCTTGCCGAGTCCACTGATAACAAGCTAGCCCGGGAGGTTCTGGAGGATATCGCCGACGAGGAGCGGGTCCACGCCGGAGAGTTCCTGAGGCTCCTCCACCACCTCGCCCCCGATGAGCAGAAGTACTACGATGAGGGGTACGGGGAGGTCGATGAGGAGATAGAGAAGCTGGGAAAGTAGCCCAGCCCTCCC
>CAYONH010000253.1:0-2845 GCA_964405275.1 uncultured Candidatus Bathyarchaeia archaeon
GCGAAAGTTGTTCCACCAATTCTGTGACGGAGAAGAGTCATATCATTACGGAATTACTGCGAAAGTCATTATAAAGATTACAAGACGCCCATTGGACTTGGAAAATGGCGCCCTAGCCGGGATTCGAACCCGGGGCCGTCCGGGTGGTAGCCGGGCATATTGCGCGTGCTCGTAGATTATTTATCCTCCAGTATCTTTTACTTGGAAATATCTGGAGGGCACTTTTAACACTGAGGTCGGTGGTTCAAATCTACACACCGCTAACATTCTGCTTGTGAGTGGCAGCATGGGATAAGGGTTTCCAGCATTCGCTACTAGTCATAAGGGTTTCCCAGGAGTTCATAGTCACGTGTGGTTTCCTGGGGTATGGGGTCGTCGGGTTCACCCTTCCGTGCATTCCAGGGCTTGGGTTTTTTTAGCTTCGCTTCCGCAGCCACCAGGCCGAGAGTATAGCGATGACGATGACCGCTGCCAGCAAGCCGTAAGAGTACAGGGGGGCAACGTCCAGGGGCTCCTCTGCGGTGAATGAGGCGGGCTCGCTGGAAGAAACCTCGTAGTACACGTCGCTCTCGGTGGAGGCCGTCACCGTCCATAGGCCAGGCAAGTTTGGGGTGTATCCGTCTCTGAAGGCGCCGTCCTCATCGGCTTCAACGTTTCTCACGGTCTCGGAGCCGTCAGGGGGCGTATAAGTCAGTGTGACGTTTCTCCCGGGTGTGGCTGGGCTGATCACGCCGGAGACAACTACATTTCGACCCATCTTCACTTTGTCGACGGAGGCTTGGCAAGAGATGGAGACAGGAACGGGCAGGGGCTTCGTCTTCACTACGTAGACATCGTATTCGCCGGCGCCGAAGGACTTCGTCTTTCCTGCTATGACGTATCCTCCGTTCCCTGTCTCAAGAACCGAGTAACCATATTCATGGTCAGCTCCCCCATATGTTCTGCTCCATAGAAGATTTCCCAGAGAATCAGTCTTCACGAGGAGGATATCCTGATTTCGTTCAACCTCGGAGTATGCCTCCCCTACGATGACGTATCCTCCTTCTCCCGTCTCCATTGCCGAGCGACCCCAATCCCAACTCAAATGACCGTCTGGGCCTGTGTAGCTCCTGCTCCAAAGCTTGTCACCTTCGGAATCGGTCTTCAAGAGGTAGAAGTCAGGGTTCTCTTGTTCAAGGGGCCAACTCATTCCTGCGACGATGTATCCACCATCGATTGTCCTCTGTACCGAGTACCCCCGTTCATATCCTTTCATGTCTCCATGTTTTCGGCTCCAGATCTCGTTCCCCTCCGAATCTATCTTGATTAGGTAGATATCGGTAGCATGTTCGCCGAAGGAAGTAGTCTCTCCTGCAATGATGTAACCTCCATCGCTTGTCTCTTGCACCGAGTAACCCAAGTCGCTATAGGCCCCTCCATATGTCTTGTTCCAGATGAGGCCCCCCTCAGAGTCCGTCTTCAGGAGGTAGACGTCAGAGTTGCCGGCGCCGAACGAGTCCGTGTATCCTGCGATGACATATCCCCCATCCTCGGTTCGCTGCATGGAGAGCCCCACGTCGGTCCCAGCTCCACCGTAGGCTCTGCTCCAATCGATAGGGGACGAATCACCCTCATCAACATGATTAGAAGCGTAGACATCTAGAGGCAGAAGGCTAAATAGGGCGATAAGAAGAAGCGCCCTCTTTCCCAGATCCATGACAAACACCATATATGTAACTCTTAAGCGCAATTAAAAATTAGGTGTGGATTGCACCACGAAGTCGCCTGTTTCAGAGACGCTAACCCTATAGACAAAGTCCTTTAGTTCCAGGTTCGGGGTAAACCTCGAAACACCCAGTTGGTTCAACTCCAATCGATACATTCAGGTCCTCCTGGGACATCATCCCCTCGACACACCGCCCGCGCACCCTCGCCCTAGCCGCCCACGGACGGACAACCCTACACACCCATCGAACACGCCACCCAACCCATCAAGCAGAACAGTATCAAGAAAGCATCAAAACAGCACCAAACAACAATAAAAACCAACGAGAAAAACCCCCCAAACCCCAAAAAAGAACCAGAAAAACAAGCCAAAAACACAACCAGAGAACACAGAGGGGGGATAGCCCCACAAACGCGCCAACGAACGCGAAGAATATGATGGCGCCCTGGCCGGGATTCGAACCCGGGATCGCTCGGGTGACAGCCGAGCATACTGGGCCTGACTATACTACCAGGGCAGATGACGGAAATGAAGCTCAGGCGCAGATAAACTTTACGCCTGACCGGATGTTCATGTCACGAGGCTCAGCGGTACTCCCTGTTAATTATCATCGTCGCTGTCAGGATGATGTTGGGTATCCCCCTCAGCTTGTTGAGTATGAAGTCGTCTAGGCCGGGCATGTCCTCCGCCGCGACCTTTATGATCACGTCGTACTGGCCGTAGATGGTGGCCACCCCCTCGACCTCCTCATACTCTGCGAGCTCCTTGCAGATCTCGTCCTCGGTTCCGGACTTCGCGTTCATCATTATGTAGGCTTTAACCGTCATGATGCCTCGTTCAAATCGATTACAGCCGTCTTTAAATGTGTTCCGTGTTGGCTCACTCGGACGCCAAGTATTCCGCCATCAGCTGCCCCATCTCGGTGAGTACCACCGGGATCCCCTTGTTCTCCCTGTCCCCGGCCCTGATGAGCCCCGCCTCCCTGAGCCCCCGGAGGTTCCACCTCACAGTGGACTTCGGGATCCCCAGGTCCCCCGAGAGGCGCTCTATGAGGGCCGTGTAGACGTTTCTCCCGTCGTAGCTCTCCGCCAGCCAGACCAGGAGGGTCTTCTGCTTCCTAGTGTAGCTGTCAGAGGCCGC
>CAYONH010000254.1:0-2843 GCA_964405275.1 uncultured Candidatus Bathyarchaeia archaeon
GAGAAGAAGGGGAAGAAGACCGGGTACAGGCACCGGATACTGGACCGTTACGACCATGAGACCGACGTCTCTGCGATGGCGAGGACCACGGCGTACACGGCTTCTATCGTGGCGGGGATGCTGGTCAAGGGAAACATCGACATGAAGGGGGTCATCCCACCGGAGAAGCTGGGCATGGACACCAAATTCTCGGAGACGCTGATCTCGGAGCTGAAGAGCAGGGGAGTCATAATCGAGGAGACCGTGCTCTAGCTTAAAGATAGGGGACGCCTTTCCACTCCCACACGCGAGTTCTGCACTTAGTACAGAAGCTCCTTGTCCAGCAGGTTCCTCAATGGGCGCCCGTCCAGATACCTCCTAAGGTTGTCGCAGAATATCTCCGTCAGCTTCTCGTTCTCCGTATCAGCGGTGCTCGCCGAGTGGGGGCTGATGATGACCCTCGGGAAGTCCCATAGGGGGCTCTCAGGCGGGAGGGGCTCCTTCGAGGCGACATCGAGGGCCGCTCCCCCTAGGTGACCCGACTCAAGGGCACGTATCAGGGCCTCCTCGTCCACCATGGAGCCCCTCGCGATGTTGATGAGCACGGCACCCTCCTTCATGACGGTCAGCTCCCTCTCACCGATGAGCCCCCGGGTCTCCTCGCTCTCCGGGGCGATGAGCACCACGAAGTCGGCCTCTCCTAGCATCGGCTCCAGTTCAGCGGGGCTGTAGAGCGTGTCCACGTTCACCGACGCCGGGTCCACCCCTTCCACGTGCTTCTTCGAGCCCACGACACGCATCCCCATGCACTTACCCACCCTCGCCACCTCCCTGCCCACCCTGCCGAGGCCCACCACCGCCAGGGTCTTGGTGCGGAGCTCCGTGGCGCAGGTCCTCTGCCAGTGCCTCCGCCCCTTCTCCTCGGCCATGAGGAAGTGGTCCTTCACGAACATGAGCATCGCCATGAGGCAGAACTCGGCGAGGGGAGTCGCGTGCATCCCGCTTGCCGTGGTGAACTGGATGTCCGTCTCCGTCCAACCCATCCGCTTGGCCCCCCAGCCTATGCCGGCGCTGGGCGACTGATTCCACTTGAGCTTGGGAAACCATCTCTCGATCTCCCTGCCGTAGCCCCGGGGGACGTATCCGAAGAGGACCTCGGCCTCCGCCATCATCCCCCTCAGCCGCTCCTCCTGCTCCGGAGTCCGCTCGATGGGTCCCCCGTGCTGGTCGTTCATATATCTGGGCTTCCCGAGGAGGTTTGGATCGTATAGAATCTCAAGGCTGGGGTCCACGTCCCTGACCCGGTCCAGGAGGCGCTCCTCGACGTGGAATGATACGAGAATCTTGAACGGGCTCATGATAGATAGGTCGACCATGGGGATATAGCAGTTACCAACATGGGTCGAGTGGAAAGATTATAGGGATTCGTAGAGTCCTGGAACCGTCCGCGCGCGAGTCCAGAGGAATTTAACCATGTGGACATTAACACTTTCGGGCATTCCAGGCTAGAAAATGTGGAGGGAGGAGGTCACTGGGCGTATGGCTCTGCGCTTTCCCAGAGGTTCTGGAAGCAGAACATCGAGACCCTCGTCAGGGACTTGTGGCGCCTCACATTGAAGCATGGGAAAGGGAGAAACGAGATCACATAGAACCACCTTTCCCATTAATCAACACTTCTCTGGACGTTTCATGAAGCCTATTTAATAAAAACTAACGCCCTAAACAAACTGCAATCTTCTTGGAAAGCTGTTTGGTGGTGGTGAACCGTTGAGGAGGGCGTGCAAGGCCATCGTCGCCTTAACATTATTCGTATTCATGGGAGCCTTAACTGCCACATCCACCATCGCAACAGGATCCGTGAACCCCGGCGGCGAATGGGAGAGAACAATCGGGGGGTCCAAGGGGGAGGTCTGCGGTTCTGTCTGGCAGACCTCCGACGGAGGTTACGTGCTCGTGGGATACACCCAGTCGTGGGGCGCGGGGTCCGAGGACGTCTACCTGGTCAAAACGGATCATGAGGGAGGCGTCGAGTGGGAAATGACATTCGGAGGAGTGGGCTCGGACTGGGGCAACTCAGTGCAGCAGACGGCCGACGGAGGGTACATAATAGCGGGAGCCACCCAGTCCTTCGGCGCCGGCCTCGAAGACTTCTACGTCATCAAGGTTGACCCTGGCGGAGACGTGACGTGGAACCGGACCTTCGGGGGATCGAGCAACGATCACGGCCGTTCAGTCCAGCAGGCGGACGACGGGGGATACGTAATCACGGGCTACTCGAGGTCCTTCGGGGCGGGACGCGCCGACGTCTACCTAGTCAAGATCGACGCCGACGGCGATCTAGAGTGGAACAGGACCTACGGCGGACCTGAGAACGATGACGGCTACTCTGTCCAGCAGACCAACGACGGAGGGTACATCGTTGCAGGGCACACCCGATCCCATGGAGCAGGCGGAGAGGATGTCTACCTGATCAAGACAGACAGGGAAGGCAACCTCCTGTACAATCGGACATTCGGAGGGCCTAAGGGGGACTTCGGCCGATCCGTCCATCAGACATCCGACGGAGGCTACATCATCGCCGGTTACACACAGTCCTTCGGGGCAGGTTACGGAGACGTCTATCTCGTCAGGACCGATCCTGACGGGTACGAGCTCTGGAGCAAGACCTATGGAGGCCCCGAACTCGACCTGGGAAGCTCCGTCCGACAGACCGTTGACGGCGGATACGTCATAGCCGGCGACACCCAGTCATTCGGGGTCGGACTCACAGACGTCTACCTTGTCTTGATAGACTCGGAGGGAAACCAACTTTGGAACAGAACCTTCGGAGGCTCCGACCACGACCACGGTAACTCTGTAATCCA
>CAYONH010000255.1:0-2835 GCA_964405275.1 uncultured Candidatus Bathyarchaeia archaeon
GCGCCTGGCTCCACGATCCAGCCGAACCTCCCCGTCCCAGTCTCCACTTCCGTCTTGACGGTGGTTCCGCTGTTCTTCACGCCGTCGACGACCAAGCCGGGGATGCCGCCCCCGTTCCCTGTGTTCATCATCTCCACCCAGTTCCCCTCCTCGTCGACGATGCTCAGCTCACAGCTGTCGTGGACCCTCCTGTTGCCCGATGGGAGGCCAGCCGCCATAGCAGTCTCACCCACGGTGAGCCTGAGGAACTCCGTGAGGTCGACCCTGGGCCTGCTCCCCCTCCAGAGCTCGGCAATCATGCGATGATAGTCCTTGGAGAGAAGGACATCCACGGGGACATCGTAGAACTGGGGGTCATGGATGAGAGCCTTCTCCGTGTGAGCCCTGCTCATCGCCCAGGCGATCAGGGCGAGGGCGTCCGCGGACTCCGTGTAGTGGCCCATGGAGCCCAGGTCGAACTCCTCCAGGATGCCATAGATGTACCCCATGTAGAGGGCCCCCCTCTGGGGCGGGGGGATGCCGACTATCTCCGTGTCCCGGTACTTGAATCTCAGGGGATCCAGCCAGATGGGCTCGTACGAGGCCAGGTGCTCCATGGTGATGGGCCAGCCGAGTTCGTTGCCCGCCTCGACCATGTGCTTCGCCCAGTCCCCTTGCGTGAAGTACTCCGGGCCCTCCTCCGCCGATCTTCGCAGGGTCTCTGCCAATTGGGGCATCCTCCAGCGCTCCCCGACCGGGATGAGGAAGCCGTCGGTGGTGTAGAAGTCCCGCCCCGACGGGAAGTAGGTGATTGAGCTCAGTGATGTGTGGAGGTAGCCGTACTGCCAGGAGCTCATCACCGCCCCCTCCCTGGCCGCCCTCACCGCCGGCTCCATGAGCGTCGACCAAGGCTTGGATCCGAACCTCTCAAGCATCGAAGCCAGACCCGGGATGAACCCCGGGATGCAGGCGGCGTTATCCGAGGAGTGGGGGTTGGGGGTGAAGATCCTGAGGTCTCCCGGGAGTTCGGCCGAGGCGTCCATGAAGTATGCCCTCTCCGTCTCCGCATCCCAGTACAGTGTCACCACAGTTCCCGCGTGGTTGGTCTGATGGACCTCGTGGACGGGCTGCACTAGGCTCCCGGCCACGGCGGCGTCGATGGCGTTCCCCCCGTCCCTGAGGACGTCCAGCATCACCTCGGTCACCGCCGGGTGGGAGCTGCTCACCATCGCCTTCTTGGACCAGGCGACGGGCTTGGGTCCCTGATTGGGCAAAGAAACAGACATCAATACTCAGGAGAACAAGACACTATTAGAGATTTTCAGTGAGCCCTCGCGAGAACGTGGGGAAGACGCTGCAAATCCAGCCCCCTGCTCTAATACGGGTGTCTGCAGGCAGGCACACGCAGGGCAACCCCTCTTTGCACAGCACACATTATTATCCGACGTGTAACCCTCTTCTAGAGATGAGTAGATTATGTTCGAGCTATCTAACATGACCTGGCCGGAGGCCGAGGAGAAGTTTGGGAAGACTAATCTCGCTATCGTGCCGATAGGCGCGACAGAGCAGCATGGGCTTCACCTAGGGGTCGGGGCGGACTGGATCCAGGCCTGGAACATCGCGAGGAAGGTTGGGGAGAGGACAGGCGCTCTGGTGCTCCCCGTCATGCCATATGGCGTCTCAGGCCACCATAAGGAGTTCCCTGGGACGATAACTCTCACCCCGGAGACCCTCCAGGAGGTGGTCTACGAGATCATCGAGAGCCTTGACCGCTATGGAATAGATCGGGTGGTCTTCATGAACGGTCATGGAGGGAACCTCGGTGCCATCACCGGCGCCATCAAGGAGGCCCGGGAGAACATGGGGACCCTCTGCGCCATCGTCCAGTGGTGGGACATACTGAGCAGCAGGCCCATATACGGACACCCCGCTGAGGAGCACGCCGGTTACGCCGAGACGGCCCTCATGCTGGCGTCGAGGCCTGAGGCTGTCAGGATGGAACGGGCGGAGCTGACGCCGACGAGGCAGGTGGATGATGAGATCCAGCTCGTCAGGGCGGGGCTTGGGAAATTCAAGGATGGACTTGTGAGGATTCCGTTGAGCACCGTCGACGTCTCGGAGACAGGCTCCATGACGGAGGCCCACCCCGATGACGTACCTGGGACAAAGGACTACTCCAAGATAACTCCCGAGTTCGCGGAGACGCTGTTAGAGGATGTGGTGGCTTGGATGTCCGACTTCGTTAAAGGGTTTGAAAGCCTCAGCATCCCACTCAACAAACCAAGGAGAGAATGAATGCATACAAGACGGCTCGCTCTCCACATCCAGACAAGAGTTATTCCCTCATTAGGCTGCCCTCTAGAAAAAAAGAAGGGGGATTAGACGGTTCCCTCTTTCCAGGAGCGAAGGTACTCCGCCTGCCTCTCGGTGAGGGTGTCTATCTCTATCCCCATGCCCCGCAGCTTCAGGAGGGCGACATTCTCGTCAATGCTCTTGGGGACATCGTAGACCTTTGGCTCCATCTTCTTGGCGTTCCAGACCCACTCCGCGACTAGGGCCTGGTTGGCGAAGCTCATGTCCATCACCTCGCTCGGGTGCCCCTCGGCGGCGGCGAGGTTCACGAGCCTCCCCTCGGCGAGGAGGTAGAGCTTCCTGCCGTCCTTGGTCGTGTACTCGTCGAGGCTGTTCCTGAGCCTGCGCTTCCCCGTGGATATCTCCTCCAGTGCCGGGATGTTGATCTCCACGTTGAAGTGACCCGAGTTGGCCATGATGGCCCCGCTCTTCATCACCTTCATGTGCTTTCCGTCGACGACGTGGATGTCCCCAGTGGAGGTCACGAAGATGTCCCCCACCTTC
>CAYONH010000256.1:0-2825 GCA_964405275.1 uncultured Candidatus Bathyarchaeia archaeon
TTATAGCGGTGTTGTAGGCCACCATGCAGTCCAGCTGGGCGACGTCGATCATCTGCCCTATCCCCGTCCTGTCCCGGTACCGGATGGCAGCGAGGATGGACATCGCCGCCATGGTGCCCGGCCCGAGGTCCCCGTAGGCCTGGGCCATTCCCAAGGGTGGGCCCTCAGGATCCTGCCTGTCCCCCGTGAGCCGCGTGTGGCCGCTCATCGCCTCCGCGATGGGGGCGTAGGAGCCCCGGCTCGAGTAGGGGCCGGTCTGGCCGAAGCCCGAGAGGGCGGCGTATATGATCTTCGGGTTGACCTCCTTGAGGACGTCGTAGCCGAGGCCCAGACGCTCCATGGTCCCCGGGCTGAAGTTCTGGGCCACCACGTCCGAGACCTTGAGGAGCTCCTTGAAGACCTTCAGCCCCTCGGGCTCCTTCAGGTTGAGGGTTAGGTCCTTCTTGCTGAGGTTCAGATGGTGGAAGGTGTAGCTGGAGCCCCCGAAGAGCGCCCCCTCCGCCGCCCTGTCTATAGCCCCCCACGGCGGCTCGATCCGGATGACCTCCGCGCCCATGTCGGCGAGCATCATCGTGCTCCACGGGCCGAACCAGACGTGGCAGAGGTCCAGCACCCTGATGTCGTCAAGAATCTTCATCACAGACACCTCAAAACGTATCTTGTTAGTGGACAGGAGGTCATATAATACGTTTTTCCGGGCCCCCCACGAGTAAACGTTTTCTCATTCATCCGCCACCATGTTCTACGGTGAAAGAGCTGTCATCCGCAGGAGACGTCGGGGAGAGAGGGATCATCGAGATAATGCTCAGGCACATCACGCCGATGCCGGGGATGCCCATCCCCTTCTGGGACGACGTCATGGCCATCAGCCTCGGCGACGGGAGGGCCGTCGTCCTCAACACAGACATGCTCGTCTGGAGCACAGACGTCCCCCGGGGGATGACCCACCGCCAGGCCGCCCGGAAGGCCGTCGTCATGAACTTCAGCGACCTCGGTGCCAAGGGGGTCCGCCCCACGGCGTTCCTCTCCAACCTCGCCCTCCCCAGGGACATCCCCATCGAAGCCGTCGAGGAGCTCGCGATGGGCTTCGAGGAGGGGGCGCGGGAGTATGGTGGGTATGTCATCGGGGGGGACACCAACGAGGCCGGCGACATCATAATCAGCGGGGTCGCCATCGGGGTCGCCGACGAGGGGGCGCTCATCAAGCGCGAGGGGGCCGAGCCCGGGGACATCCTGGCGACCACCGGATATTTCGGCGACACGGCCGCCGCGTTCAAGATGCTCCTGGAGGGATACGAGGCCCCAAAGGAACTCGGGGAGAACATCCTAGGATCGGTCTACACTCCCCGAGCTAGGGTTGAGGAGGGGGTGGCGCTGGCCGAGGCTGGTGCCGCGACGTCCTCCATCGACTCCAGCGACGGCCTCGCCAGGAGCCTCTACGACCTCTCAAGGAGCAGCGGCCTCGGGTTCAGAGTTACCCAGCTCCCCATCTCCCAGAACGCCAGAAGGTTCGCGGGGCACAACGACCTCGACCCCGGGGCGCTCGCCCTCTACGGAGGCGAGGAGTACGAGCTCGTGTTCACGGTGAGCCCCGAGAAAATTGGGGAGGCCAGGGACGCCCTCAGGAAAGTGGGCTGCACACTCATCGAGATAGGGAAAGCCACCGAGGAGAAGGAGATAATCCACGTTGAAGACAGGGTCTCCAGGCCCATCGAGAGGGGGGGCTGGGACCACTTTAAGGGCTGAAATAAATCCCCCATCAACCCAGGAGCCATTATTACACGTTTAATCGCGTCCAGCGAGCCCCCAGAGATATTTTTTCCTTTTTTCTCCTTCAATAATGGTGTTTAATGGGAAGAAAATTGGAAAAAAGCTCTTATTCCTCGGGAAACTCTTATTTAAAGTGTATAGGGGGCAGAAGGTTCTGAACGCAGCTTCTCTGGCAAAGGCGATAAGGCGGGTCAACGACTGGAAGACGAAGCTCATCGACCTCAGCAGGCGCAACAGGCTCGTCTACTTCAGGCCCACCAGGAGCTCCAACCTCGAGTTCTCGCGTCCCGGGATGGATGCTGTCTTCGAGAGGCTCGTCATCAAGGACAGGCACTGGGAGATCTGGCAGCCCCCATCGGACGATCAACCGAACTCCGGGAGGAAAACGAAACCCAAGAGGACCCAGGTCGTCCCCGTCGAGACGGAGCCCGCCCAGCTCGAGCGCATCCTAAGGAACCTCGCCAGGCGCTCCGCCTCGGAGTACAGGGAGAGGGGTACCAGGATCCTCTACGTGACCTTCGGGATGCTCGACTGGACCGAGGCAAAGACCAGGCAGCCCGTTAGGTCCCCCATCGTCCTCACCCCCGTGGAGATTACCCGGAAGAGTTCCAGGGACCTCTACAGGATCGAGGTCCCCGCCGTCGAGGACGAAGCCATCCTCAACCCCGCCCTCAGGCTCATGCTGGAGAACGACCACAAGCTGAGCCTCCCCCCGCTCCCCGACTTCGACGAGCAGGGCATCTACCAGTACCTGGAGGCCGTCCAGAAATCAGTGGAATCCCTGGGTTGGAATGTGGACCTCACAGTCCAGATGGGGCTGTTCTCGTTCCACAAGCTCGTCATGTATCAGGACCTCGACGAGAACGCCGAGCTGGTAGCCAAGCATCCTGTCATCTCTGCGCTCGCGGGGGTCGCACCTCCGCCTATCGTGAAGGATGGGCTCCCCTCCGAGGGGGACCTCGACACCGTCGTGGACCCCAAGTCCACGTTCCAGGTCCTGGACGCCGACAGCAGCCAGCAGCTCTGCATCCAGTACGCCCTCAACGGTCAGAGCT
>CAYONH010000257.1:0-2824 GCA_964405275.1 uncultured Candidatus Bathyarchaeia archaeon
CCATCACCTCCAAGTAGGGAAGCCCCTCGTTGGGCACCTTCACCTCGGAAGCCACAAACAGATCGGTGTAGCCGACGAGCTCATACAGGACCTCAAGCTGGGCCATGTAGCAGGCGTCGAAGACCAGGATGTCGACGTCGTTGGGTGCGAGGGCTGCCTGGATCTCCTTGATGTCCAGCACACCGCTGTGGGAGGAGTCGAAGATCATGCCCCGCATCCCCTCCCCATGATCGGAGAGTATTAGCATCCTCTTCTCTGCTGGGATGATCTCGCTTGCGGTCTCGATGAAGAGCTTGAGGAGGTCTCCCTCTCCCATGTTCGCGGATCCCACGTCGATTATCACCTTGAGCTCCCCGTCCTCGATCTCCATGATGTACGCGTTGTTCCCCTTCAGGGGGAGCTGCCCCTCTGGGAGGGGGACGTTCCAGGGGTCCTTGAGATCCATCATGGTGATCACTCCTACCCCTGGCTCACTGTAGCCGCCCGAGGTCTTCATGATGTTCAGGAGGTTCTCCTGCTCGAACTGCTGGAGGCTGTCCTTCGTGTCGGTGGCGACGTAATACATGACGAGCCACTCGGCGGGGAGAAGGTTGATTTTGATGCTTGACTTCGTCTCGAAGGCTCCGCTTTTCGCCATCAACTCCAACTCAATCTGGGATGGGATGTTCTCAGCCCCCAGCTTCGTGACGTCGAGCTCCACCGACATCTTGGTTTTGTTGATCCCGTGAATGGATGTTGTGATCTCCGGGGGATCGAAAGTGACGGTTAGATAGGGGGGAACATTGACGGCTTCGAATTTGAAAGGGTCCTTAGTGTCCAAGGTCCCGTAGAAGACCTCCACGTCGGTGGAGCTGGGCATCGTGGGGTAGACGTCCAGTTCAGGTTGGTAAAACATCCAGACTATGCCCTCATACTCCACTGTGAACTGGTACGGCTGGGACTCTGCGATGACCTTCTCATCGTAAGAGACCGCCTTCGCGGTCACCCTGACGTCCAGCAGTCTCTTGTCTCCCTCGGTCCTCCCGTTTGAGCCCGCGAGCTCGTACCAGTACTGGTACTGGATCGAGCCCTCCCTGTATGCCACCTGGAGGTCCTTGATCTCCCCCTCCACGGAGAGCTTGTTGAGCTCCCTCCATTCCCCCGACTCGTGCCTGTACTCGAAGACCCAGTCGATCCACCGGACGGAGCCCTGGCCACCGCCCTCGGCTTTGAGGGTGAAGGTCCTGTTCCCTATGTCCATGTCGCGATCGGGAGCGATCAGTGTGGGGCCGCCCACGGTGAGGGTGACGTCTAGGTTGGCCTGAACGGTGTAGCTGTGGGTTGCCGTGGTTAGCAGCTGCCCCTGGAGGTAGACGTTGGCGTCCACCTTCATCGCGAGGGCCTTGGTGGCGCCTGTGGTCGCCCCGTGCTCCCAGAGAAGGCCCTCAATCTCGGTGAGGGTGAACTCCGCGCCCTCCCTGGGGATTGTGAGGGCCCCGAGGGCGTCACGTTCCAGGGTCTCATGCTCTACCCAGTTATCTGACTCACCCTGGTAGTAGAAGACCCACTCCACCCTGTCGGAGTCTATGCCCTCCTGCGAGGTCGCAACCTCGAAAACGGCTTCCTCTTCTTCAGAGTACTCTATCGTGCTGGGTCCGGAGATCGTGACGTCGTTTTCATCATACCATTCGAGGACCTCGAAAAGGTCAAAAAACGTGTCTCCGGAAGCGCTTGCACTGAACGTCGCGTAAGGGCCGTTCTCGTAGTCTTGTATCGTGACTCTGAATCCACCGGAAGTCAGGCTTGGGTATTTGGAATACCAAGAGAAGGTATCCTGCATTATGCCTGTGTATGATACTGTTTTTTCTTCCTGGACATCATAATAGTCAGTTATTATCTGTGGTCCACCGCTGATCTTTTTTTCCGCCTTCAACTGGGCGCTGTAGGTTATCTCCAGCTCAAAGGTACCGTTCATCCTGTACCTGACTGCTTCTGAAGGGTCGAGGCTCCCAAAAGGCTCCAATTTTCCCGAAACTGTCCCCGAGTATACCCCTGTGTTCTCGTAACCGTAAAGGCCAGTAGGTGGCATTACGTATCCCATTTGATCATAGCCGCTCTCGTAGTAATCCGCCCAGCTGACGTTTGGAGAGATTATTTTCCCCGAGATCGTTCCCTCGAAGGTCTCGTCCTCTAGGTTGAATATGATGCGAACGTTGGAGGCGCTCTGGTTCTTTGCCTTGAAACTGAACTTGAACCCTGAATAGGTGGTGTCGCCTTCTGTGATTTGTTCTCTCTCTGCAAAATACTCGCCGAAACCCATTCCATAGGTGGCCCATGTAAGGTCGGCGTAGTCGAATTCACCGTTCGAGATCTCCATCTTGACGATCTTCGGCATTTTCTCATAATCAACTTCCTCTGACTCGACGCCTCCTGAAATCAGGGAAGACCCGGAGACGGTCAACAAGCAACCGGGAAGCCCATTCAACATAAACAACGAAATAAATATGATTCCGACAATGGCTTCTCTAAACGAATTATTATTCAAGGAATAATCTCACTCCTTCCATTAATTTGAATAAAATAGTGAACAAAAAAACATAACATTTCTCGTACGTTGGAGATAATGGTGACCAGATAGACGTATTTAGTTTTAAATTATTAAAAAGGATATTTTTACCAAACTTCATAGGTAGAACTCATTATTATTAGTAATAAAAGTGATCATAAGATGATTTAATACCTAAATATGTAACCTGCATTAGAAACTATCTGTTTAATGTTGTGCGCAGGATGTCACGGATAGAAAGAAAAATCATCTATGTAGTATGGATAATCACATCTATTG
>CAYONH010000258.1:0-2108 GCA_964405275.1 uncultured Candidatus Bathyarchaeia archaeon
AGTATGGGTCGGGGATCTTTTCGTCTGCGTAGTCCTCGAAGAACCTGAGCATGCATTGGAAGGCGGCGACGTCGCAGGGCCTGAGGCCGAAGATCACCCGATCCCAGGACTCAAGGACGGGGGTGATCTTGCCCCCCTCCACCTCAAGCATCGCCTCGGTGATGGGGAAGACGTACTCCTTAGGGCTGTCCAGGGGGATCTTCGAAAGGTCGATCTCCGAGACCCCCGACACGGGGAGGTACTGTATGTCCGTTCCTGTGTTCGTCGGAGCTATCACGTCGCCCCTGGCCTTCAAGGCCTCGACGAGGTCTCCGAGCCTACTCTTTTCCAAAACGTAAGCTTCGGTCATTCTTAGGCCACCTCTATCTTCACAGCGCAGACCTTCAGTTCCGGAATCTTGGAGTCGGGGTCCAGGGCTGCGATCGTGAGCCTGTTGGCCGCCGCCTCCTCGTAATGCCATGGGATGAACACCGTGCCGGGCGGGACGATGTCCGAGACCCTGGCTTGGAGGACAATCGCTCCCCTCCTCGAGCTCACCTTCACCATCCAGTTGTTTCTCACCCCCAGCCCCTTGGCGTCTTCGGGGTTGATCTCGACGTAGGCTGACGGCGCCTCCCTCTCCAGGGTGGGCGACCTACCGGTCATCGACCTCGTGTGCCAGTGGGGGTTAACCCTGCCAGTGGTCATGCGGAAGGGGTACTCATCGTCCGGCTCCTCGGCCGGTGGGACGTACTCGCAGACGTGGCACTTGCCTTTGCCCCGGCTGAAGTTCCCGCCCTTGTGGAGGAATATGGTCCCACCGTGGCTCTCATCCGGGCAGGGCCAGGCTATGCCGAATGGGAAGTCCCTTGAGTCGATCCTCTCCCAGGTTATGCCGCCGTATATGGGCGTCGTCCTGTTTATCTCGTCCAGGATCTCGCTCGGGCGGTGGTAGGTGCACCCCTCATACCCGAGCCTCTCCGCTATCTGACCCATTATCCACCAGTCGGATCTTGAGTCTCCGAGGGGCTCTATCGCCTTCCTGATCTTGCACACAGTCCTCTGGGTGCTGGTGAAGGTGCCGTCGGTCTCCGCGAAGCTGGCAGCAGGGAGGACGACATCCGCCAACTGGGCCGTGGGCGTCATGAAGATGTCTTGGACGACTAGGAAGGGCTTCTTCAGCGCCTCCTCCACGTGGTTCAGGTCGGGGTCGCTCACCATCGGGTTCTCCCCCATGATATAAAGACCCTTGAGCTTCCCGTCCCCGGCTGCGTGAATCATCTCGACGACGGTCAGGCCCACCTCGTCGTCCATCTCCTCGAAGTCCACGCCCCAGGCGTCGGCCATCTTCCTCCTCGCCGCGGGGTCGGTCACCCTCTGGTACCCTGAGAAGACGTTTGACAGGGCGCCGACGTCGCAGGCTCCCTGGACGTTTTGCTGGCCCCTGAGGGGGTTGACTCCTCCGCCGTGGACCCCCATGTTCCCGAGGATCATCTGGAGGTTGGCGCAGGACTTGACGTTGTCTGTGCCTTGAATGTGCTGGGTGATCCCCATCGAGTAGACGAGGGCTCCGGGCCTGTTCTTAGCGAACATTATGGCCGCCTTCCTGAGCTCCTCGGCCGGGATCGACGTGATCTTCTCGGTGTTCTCGGGTGAGTACCTGTCGCTCGTCACCAGCTTCTTCAGCGCCTCGAAGGGCTCTGGCTCGAGGTACTTCTCGATGAACTGCCTGTCCTCTAGGCCCTCCTCGAAGATGACGTGCATGAAACTGTTAAGCCAGGGAACATCAGTCCCACTCTTCTGCCTCAGGTGAGCGTCTGCGAAGCTTGTGAGCTGTATCTTCCTGGGATCTACTACGATGAGCTTCGCCCCCCTCTTCTTGGCCTCCATGATCTTACCGCCAATGATGGGGTGCTGCTCGGTCGTGTTTGAGCCAGTCACCAGGATAGCCTTCGAGTCCAGCAGCTCGTTTATCGAGTTGGTCATCGCGCCGCTGCCGAAGGAGGCGGCGAGGCCGGCTACAGTGGATGCGTGGCAGAGCCTCGCGCAGTGGTCGACGTTGTTCGTCTTGAAGACGGCTCTGGCGAACTTTTGCATCAGGTAGTTCTCCTCGTTGGTGCACTTCGCCG
>CAYONH010000258.1:2118-2819 GCA_964405275.1 uncultured Candidatus Bathyarchaeia archaeon
TCGCCGAGCTGAGGCATCCCAGCGCCGATGGGCCGTACTCCTCTTTGATCTCCTTGAACTTGCCGGCCACGTAGTCAAGGGCTTCAGTCCATCCGACCTCGACGAAACTGCCGTCCCGCCTTATGATAGGTTTCTTCAGCCTGTCTGTTCGCTGAACGAACTCGTGCGCCTTCCATCCCTTGATGCAGAGCTTCCCCTGGGAGACGGGGTGAGACTCGACTGGGCTTACGCCAACGATCTTCCCGTCTGTGACATGAAAATAGAGGTTGCATCCTGTGCCACAATACACGCATGTCGTCAAGACCCTCTTGATGTTGGGCCTATCCATTAACATTTTAAGGATCGACATAATGTCTCTGTTCTCGCTTTAAACCTTTCCAACTCGCGCGCGTCTGACCTCCGGGAGACGGGGAAGACCTTGTATTCCTCCGAGAGTGATCAATCACGTCGTCGAGTTCCGCCTTCTCAAAATAACTTGCTTTCACTTTTTAATCTCTGACCATCTCGCCGAGGCGGTGGGCCACCACGTCGGCCTGCCTGTATGCCTCGGTCTCCGGAGGGCAGATGGTAGCCCTTTTTATCGAGTTAACCGTGGGTGTTTACCACTGAGCCCGTGGCGCAATTTTTGCCATAGCCGATTCACCACACCATGGGCACGTAGCCCTGTTTGATGTAGTCGCTGATGATCGTGCCGACGTACT
>CAYONH010000259.1:0-2786 GCA_964405275.1 uncultured Candidatus Bathyarchaeia archaeon
GGGCCGATCTTCCCTTCCCTCAGCATATCCTCCAGCGAGATTTTGGCCTCCTCGACCTTGTCCTTTGCCTTCTCGACCTCCATGGAGGGTATGACCCGGGTGATGTCCTCGAGGAACGTCATCTCCCCCTTCCTCTTGGACATGTCCTCCTCGTAGTTCCGGATCTCCCACTTGAACGCGGGCCCCTTAGCCTCGTACTCGCCCTCGATGAGGTCACCGATGGTCCTCCTCATCTCAAGCTCCCTGAGGTTCACCTTCGCCTCCTTCAGCGCCTTCTCGACGGGCTCAAGATCCCGAGCCATGGCGGCCAGCTCGCGCGAGTATCGTGCCAGAAGCACCTTCCTCTTGCCGATGCACTGGACGGAGCGGGCCTGATAGTCCTCGAAGAGCCTCTTGAAGTGCTCCTCCTCCAGGATGCCCTCCTTCAGCTGCTCCACCGACCAGAGCTTCATGGATATCGCATTCATCAGGTTCTTAGATATCTCTTGCATGTGCGAGAGGGATCCCTCATCGGGGGGCAGTACCACGTCGATGCCCTCCTCCTGCTGTCTAAACATGTAGAGGGGGTAGCCGCATTTCAGGCAGTAGAGGGATGTCGGGACCGTCTCCTTGCAGTTGGGGCAAGGGACCATCGTCGCCTCGAAGTTCTCAGGGAATACCTCTGCCTGTTCTTCGTTCTTGTTGACCGTCTCATCATTCATGTTATCCACACCATACCCTCGCATCTGGCTTCTCGAGTCTGCCTTATCGACTAGGATCCGGAGTTAGAGAATATATTAGCGATATGGAATTCAAATCCATGATGCCGGGAAAAATGGGAAGCTCTCAGGCACTGGTTTTACGAGCAGGGGTGGAGGTTCAATCCCGTCTCTTGACTTCCAGGTTGTGGCGCCTCGCCAGCTCCTCCACGTCCTCCTGCTTCACGAGGGGGAACATCTTCCCGAGGTGCCACGGGAAGACGAGGAAGAACCAGCGGTTCAGGCAGTTCACGTAGTTGAACCAGCTCCACAGCAGGTCCCCCAGCTCCTCCTTGGTCTCCACAGTGGGGAAACTCTCCTCGATCTCCACGCAGAACCTGTAGAGCTTGGGGAGGTTGAGCCAGGGGGCCGGGCAGCCCGGCGGGTTCTCGTTCCCCAGCATCTTGGCTACGTGGCTGGTCGTGTAGAGCCACATCTTCTTGCAGTGGTCGACCGTGAAGTCCGGGTCCGCTAGGGCGGCCCGCAATGCAGGGGCGGCTGACTTCCAGCCCATGGCCTGGGTGTCGGCGATGAGGAACACAAGGTTCCCGAGCACCTGGCCGTCTACGCTGGCCCCGCTGGGGAAGATCCCGAGCTTGGACAGGGTCACCTCCTCGGGCTCGTCCCACCAGATACGGTCGATGTCGGCCTCGATCTCGTCCTTGACCTGGCGCCAGTCCTTCACTCCTGGCACCTCCTCGCCGTCAGGGTGATGGGCTCATGGGTCATGTAGTACGCGTTCCATACGGTCTTACCGGCTGCCCTGAGGGTCGGCATGTCCCCGTCGTCCACCTTGGCTACGACGGCCCCCTTCACTGTGATGGCCTCCGTGCAGGGACCGTAGTAGCAGCTTATGCCTCCGTACCCTCCGAAGACGGAGTAGTTGATGCTCCCCGGGGGGATCTCGCAGAACATCCTCCTGTGCCTGCCCAAGGCCTCCCCGGTCTTCACCGGGTGCCTGGGGGGCCTCGCCTCGGCGCTGAACTCCTCCCCTGTGGAGACGGGGTGCCTGCAGAAGAACTTCACGGGTTCGTTGAGCCGCTCCCAGAGCAGGTCGCAGAGCTCGGGCTCCTCGTCCTCGAGGAGGGACGCCTTCACCCTCAGATCGGTGGACGGCCACTCAAGGCAGATTCTCCTAGCCATATCTCTCACAACGTAGTTGATTCTAGCCATATTTAGAACATATACTAGGAATACTGGCAGAGAGATGCTTGGAGAAACATCTGGCCTAATTAAGTTCCAAGGGGGCACGCCTCAGATGAGATCCTCTATCCCTGCCTCGGGGTGCTTCTTCTTGTTCTCCCTCTCCATATACCATCCCACGAGGAAGGAGACCATCGCCAAGGACATGAAGATCAGGAGGGGCCACTCCAGGCTCAGGTCGCCCGTCATGGTGACCTGGTAGACCACGAGGATCGTTAAGCCGAGGAAGAGGAAGGACCCTGCATAGAGCCAGTGCCACGTCCTCATCTTGAACATCCAACTTCCCCCTACGACGCTGCCCTCACCTGAAAGCTATTGATACGCCTTCTCCGGCCCACATAAGTCTTCCCAACGGGAAACCGATTTACGTGGGGAGAAGGAAGACTCTACCATGACTGGTCTTAGAAGGGCCGAGAAGGAGATCACGGACAGGGCGGAGGTGGAGGCGGTCCTCGGAGAGGCGGAGGTGGGGAGGCTGGGGACCTGCGTGGACGGGAGACCATACGTCGTCCCCCTCAACTTCGCCTACCATGGAGGGAAGATCTACTTCCACGGCGCCGGGGAGGGGAAGAAGCTAAGGGACATCGCCGAGAATCCCCAGGTCTGCTTCGAGGTGGACGCCGCGGAGAAGATGCCTGCGGAGGGCCCCTGTGACTACAGCTACAGGTACAGAAGCGTCATAGCCACCGGGAGGGCTCGGATGCTCCACGACATCGACGAGAGGGCCCACGCCCTCAGGACGATCGTCGAGAAGTACGCCGAGGGGAAGGGCGCGGAGATCACCCTTGAGCGGATGGAGAGGTTCGCCACCCTCGCCGTGGTGGAGATAGAGGTCGAGGAGATGAC
>CAYONH010000260.1:0-1529 GCA_964405275.1 uncultured Candidatus Bathyarchaeia archaeon
CGGAAGGGGCTGCTGGAGGTCTACAAGAAGCATGCGTCTCCCACGAGCCCCAAGAAACTGAAGTATCTGAGGCCTAAGAAGACGGACGAACCCTAAACAACCCTTTTTCTAGGTGGGAGCGGCTGCTCTTCCCCCTGTTTTTGTTCGGCTTCGACCTCGAACTCGGGCTCGGTCTTGAAAGCCAGCGGGAGGGGCGTGATGACGTCTCTGTCGTAGATCTCCCTGATCTTCCTTCTGAGCTCAACGTCCCTCTCCGTGAAGGGTGCCCAGTTCTTCTGGTAGAGGACGGCCCTCATATGGGCGAGGCGTGCCGACAGGTTGTCCGCTCTCACCTGCAGGTGCTCCCTGTGGTAGGGGAAGAGGGCCACCTCCCAGTTGCTGCTGGGGACGAAAAGCTCCGTGACCTCGAACCGGGTCTCAAGGTCCTTCCTGACCTCGTCGAGGTCGATGATATCCCACCACGTGTAGCGGATGTGAAAGTAGGGCTTCCTCTTCAACCAGAGCGCCAAGAGAGGGCGGGGAATCCCCCGATATAATCGTTTCCCGGGGAGAGCGAGGGAAATATTTATCTCATCTATGTGAACACTCTGGGGGGGGCTGGTAGAATGGGAACCCACATAGCGGTTGTCGGCAACGGGCGCATAGGCCGCCCAACGGCTTACACCATCTTCAACGAGAGGCTGGCGGACGAGTTCTCCCTGGTCGACGTCAAGCCCGGGCAGGCCTGGGCCTTCGGCGAGGAGCTCAGACACGTCGCAGCGAGCCTGAGGTACGACGTCGAGATCAACACATACGAGGAGGATGAGGGCGTCACAGACGCGGACCTCATAATAGTCTGCCCCGGCAAGCCCCGCATCCCCGGAGTCCAGATGGACCGGAGGGAGCTGGTGGGGGCGAACGCCGAGATAATCAACTTCATCGCCGAGGTGATGCCCGCCAACAACCCCGATGCCAGATGGGTGATCGTAACGAACCCCGTGGACGCCATGGCCACACTCTTCAAGAAGGTCTCGGGGGCCGAATTCGTCATCGGCACCGGGGATCATCCAGACACCCTGAGGATGAGGACGAAGATCTCAATGGAGCTGGGGGTCCCCGTCTCGAAGGTCGACGGCTTCGTCGGAGGCGAGCACGGCTCGTCGGCTTTCCCTCTATGGTCAACCGTCAAGGTAGACGGTGAACCCCTTGACGAGTACCTCACGGAGACCGGGAAGGAGCTGGACAGGGAGGCCGTCGTCAGCTACGTCCGCGGGGTCTCCAAGAGGGTCGTGGACATCATCGGCGGCACCGAGGTGGGGCCCGCTGCTGGCTTCCGGGACATCGTCAGGTCGATCCTGGAGGATCGTGGAGAGGTCTACAGCGTATCCCAGTCCCTGGAGATGCCGGGGCTCCCGGAGCCCATCAACGTCAACGTCCCGACGAAGGTCGGTAAGACCATCGGACCGAACATCTGGGACGATCTCCCCCGGAACGAGAGGGCCAACATAATTGAGGCCTCCCAGGCCATCTACGCCAACTACCAGACGGGT
>CAYONH010000260.1:1629-2783 GCA_964405275.1 uncultured Candidatus Bathyarchaeia archaeon
ATCCACAGCCACTCCGACTACGTCACCCTCCTCGACCCCAGGGTGGAGAGCAAGATCAGGCAGGGGGTGACCACGGAGGTCGTGGGCAACTGCGGGAGCTCCGCCGCCCCCATGAACGAGGCGGTCAGGGAGCACAGGGAGAAGTACATGCGGAGCAGCCTGAGCGACGACTTCGAGTTCAACTGGGAGACCATGGCTGACTACCTAGACCTCGTGGACGCCCAAGGGGCGTCCTACAACGTCGCCGCCCTGGTGGGGCACGGCACGGTCCGGCAGAACGTCATGGGCTACGAGGACAAGGCTCCCACAGAGGCAGAGCTCGAGGAGATGAAGGGGCTGGTGGCCGACGCCATGGAGGACGGGGCCTGGGGCCTCTCAACCGGCCTCATCTACATCCCCAGCGTCTACGCCGAAACCGAGGAGCTCATCGAGCTGACGAAGGTCGTGGCAGAGCACGGCGGCCTGTACTTCAGCCATATCCGGGGTGAGGGTGAGACCCTCCTCGAGGCCGTCGAGGAGGCCATCAGGATAGGTGGGGAGGCGGGAGTCCCCGTCCAGATAGCCCACTTCAAGGCCTCCGGTGAGCCCCACTGGGGGAAGACGGTGGACTCGCTGAGGCTGGTGGCTGAGGGACGGGCGAGGGGCGTCGACGTCACATTCGACCAGTACCCCTACATCGCCAGCAGCACGGGGCTCTCTGCCCTTCTCCCCCACTGGGCTCAGGAAGGCGGCGCCGATGTTCTGCTGGAGAGGTTGAGGGATCCAGCTACGCGTGAGAAGATCAAGGCAGCTGACTGGAGGACCATAACCACCGATCTGAGCTCCATAATGATCGCGAGGGCGAAGAACAACACCCAGTACGAGGGGATGAGGGTGACCGAGGTCGCCGAGAAGGAGGGCAAGGAGCCCAGGGACGCGGTGTTCGACCTCCTCCTCGCCGAGGACGCCCAGGTCCAGATCGTCGCCTTCGGGATGTCCGAGGAGGACGTGAGGCGGGTTATGCGCAGTCCCTACGGCATGGTGGGCTCCGACGGGAGGGCCGTCTCCCCCCACGGCGTACTGGGCGGGGGTAAGCCCCATCCCAGGTTCTACGGGACCTTCCCCCGTGTGATAGGCCACTACGTGAGGGAGGGGGTCCTCAGCCTCCAGGAGGC
>CAYONH010000261.1:0-2776 GCA_964405275.1 uncultured Candidatus Bathyarchaeia archaeon
TCCGATAAAAAGCACGCGCATCTGGTTCAGGTCAGGTTTTCTGGTAGATGAATTCAATGACGTGTTCTTCTCCGAACTCCTCTGAGACCTGGATATGGCGATTGAACGCCACAAGCGAGAGACCAAGAGGATGGAAGTAACCCTCTATCTCCTCCACCGTGTATGCTCTTGAATACATGTCCTGACCCATGATGTTCACGAAGACCTCGGAATCAGGGTCATCGGATATGCTGGCTGGCTCGTTCAATGAAAGATAGAAATATCCTCCCTCAACGAGGGCGGAACAGATTCGGGAAGCGGTCTCTTTGAACAGGTCCGGCGGTAGCAGTAGCATCGAGAAAGACGACATGACTCCGTCGAACTCGTTTCTGTATGTTATCTCGTTCATCGAAAGCTGTACAAATGTAGCCTCTGGGACATTCTTAGAGGCTACTTTGACCATCTCCTCTGAGAGGTCAACGCCTAATACATCGAAGCCTTTCTCAACGAGATATCTTGCACAGGGAAGACCGGTTCCGCATCCAAGATCAAGTACCTTTCCTTTCTCGGAGAGCTTACGTGTGAACGTAGTGAAAATATCGCTGAATGGTGTTTCTGATCTTTCGTCATATTTTTTTGCGATGTTGTCCCAAGCTTGTTTATTTAGATCGAGTAGATCCTTCATAGTCTTACAGGAAGTAAGGCATCATTTTAAGGACTAAAAATGTATTCCATATAAAATTCAGATAATTAATAATTCATATGGGCTCAGGTCAAAAAATTCATACATGAACAAACAAATCCTGACCGCATAATGCTATTCATGAAACGTAACAACATTGCGCGCGCAATCCAAGTAGAAACTTGGCAGTTGTATAGGAAAGGAAGTGTCTAGTGCCTTCGCCTATAATGACGCTTCCTGGACTTGAGGCAAGGCAGACAGTAAACAGGGCGTCCATCGGTCGGCTTGAACGGCAAATCGAACTCGGTCTTGCACTTCCTGCAGATCGCCCTGAACTTCTCAGGCGGACCACCCCTCACCTCGACGCTTGTCTTCAGCTCGGTGATCCTCGTGCTGGTCTGAGCCTTGATATCGGCCAGTGCCTCCTCCTCGCCGTGGGCGACGAACGTAATGGCCGTACCCTCGGCCTCCATCCTCGCTGTCCTCCCTATCCTGTGGAAGTAAGCCAAGGTCTCCCGGGGAATGTTGTAGTTGATGATGTGGGTGATGCCGCCGATGTCCAGGCCCCTCGCCGCGATGTCCGTCGCGACCAGGAAGTCCACCTTGTCGTTCCTGAAGCCCCGGGTCACCCTGTCCCTCTGGGGCTGCGTTAGGTTGCCGTGGAGGGCGTCTGCGTTGTATCCGCCTCTCTTCAGCTTCCTCGACAGCCTGTGGGCGCCCCTCTTGGTCCTCGTGAAGATGATGGCCTTCCGGATCCCCTGGTCGACTATGAGCTCCTCCAGTACCGGATAACGGTTCATGGAGTCCACCTTGACGTATCTCTGCTCGATCTGCACAAGGGCGATCTCGTCCTTGCTGACCAGGATCTTCTCGGGCTTGTCCATGTACCTGTCGCATATCTTCCAGACGTTCCGGTCCATGGTGGCACTGAAGAGGCTCGTCTGCCTGTCCTCGGGGACCCTGTCCAGGATCTTGTTGATGTCATTGACGAATCCCATGTCCAGCATCCTGTCAGCTTCGTCGAGGACCACCATCCGGACAGCCCCCAGCCTCAGGGTGCCTCTCTCCAGATGATCGATGGTCCTGCCGGGGGTTCCTACGACTATGTGGACGCCCCTCTTGAGCTGTTGTATCTGGCGGTTGATCTTCTCTCCGCCGTAGATGGGGCAGACCCGGATACCGGTGTACCTGCTGATCCTCGAGATGTGCTCGGAGATCTGTACCGCAAGTTCACGGGTGGGCGCCAAAACGAGTCCCTGGACCCTTTTATCGCTGAGGTCGATGGACTCCACCATTGGGATGCCGAAAGCCGCCGTCTTGCCTGTCCCTGTCTGGGCCTGGCCGATCACGTCCCTGCCTTCGAGCAGGGGCATGATTGATTGAGCCTGGATGGGTGATGGGTTCTCGAAGCCCAGAGCCTTGATGCCCCTGAGGACATCCTTGCTTAGGGGTAGATCGTTGAATTTCTGTACCTGCATACGTTTATGCTTCTATCACTAAACTACGCATGCAGGTGCCTTGTCAGCTTCTCCAAACATGAATATGTTCGACGTGACAGCCCACTCAAACAGGGGGGTGCCATTTAAAGGTATCCCAACATATTAGGAAAATACTAGTAGAAAGAACAAAGTAGCGATAGAGAATTTTATCCGCAACTCGATAGGTCCGGGTCAAACTCCACCAGCAGCGCGCGCGATCAGAGGCCGAGAGCGTATTTTTAACCTGTGGAGGACTTACAGATACGCAGGTTTAGAATATGGCTGATGACGGTTATTTTCCACCATCTGAACAGGAAGGGGGCTGGCGTGTCGAAGACCCTCATGCCCTGGGAGTAGAAGCGGACAGGCTCGCTGACGCAATCAGGTACCATGACAGCTCAATTTTAACCACGAGTCACGGCGGAGCCCTCGTCATCGCATACAAGGGGCACATAATCGGTGAGAGCTACACCACAGGGACGGAGGGTGGGCCGCAGCCGTGGACGAAGCAATCGTGCAACGACGTGAAGTCGTCCACCAAGTCCGTCTTCGGGACGGCGGTGGGTGTCTTCCTCGAGGAGTACAAGGACAGGGTCGACCTTGACACCCTGCTGGTGGGGACGTGTCGGGAAGACTC
>CAYONH010000262.1:0-2773 GCA_964405275.1 uncultured Candidatus Bathyarchaeia archaeon
GGCAGGATCTCGTCCAGCACCCTGTGGAGCTGGCTCTTCCTCCTCCTCACGGGTAGCCCGAACAGGTTCTTCATGGACAGGGTCACCCCCACGTGCCCCTCGGTCTTGATCTTGGGCAGGTTCACGAAGAAGTCGGCGTCAAGGACAGTCCGGGGCAGCTTCAGCTTCTTCCCCGCCACCTCGTGGACCTCGTACTCGTCCCCGCTCAGGTTGAGGAACTCCACTCCCAGCCCGTCGAGGAGGTCTAGGAGCCCTGACTTCTCCGCCCGGTTGTCGGCGGTGTCGGAGATGTTGTCCGACTCCACCACTGTGACCTTGCCGGCCTTCTCCCCCACGAGCCCGATTACCGCCTCGATGACCCTGAAGTCCGTGATGACCATCCCGTGGGGGTTCTTCGCGTTGCACAGGTTGGGCTTGACCACGACGTGCTCCCCGCCCTTCAGCAGGGTGCCCCCCAGGAGCTCCACGCTCCTCCTCACAGCCGCGTCGACGTCCCCCCTTGCGTCCACGACGGCGACCCTGTTCTCACCCATCCCCTAACCCTCAGCCAAGGTGAGCAGCCTGACCGCCCTGTCCATCACCCGGAGCATCTCCACCTCGTCCTCCACCGTGAAGCGGGGCTCCTCGGATCCCCCCACCACCGCAGCGAAGTGCTCGTACTGCCGCCTGAACGCCGGATGCCTCAGCCGCGCGACATCCAGGTACTTCCCCAGCCCGGGCTTGTCCTCGGTCCTCTCCCCCCGGGTGGTCCTCACAGTGACCTTGTAAGGGAACTTCATGGGCTCCAATGAGAGGCTCCCCCCATCCCCCTCAACCTCGATGCTGAACCGGGGGATGAGGCTCGTCCAGTTCATGTCGCACTCCACCTCGACCAACCCAGCCCACAGGGAGACGCTGAGGTTATCCACAACCTTGTAGGACCTGGACCAGCCCAGGGCATCCCGCACCGAGAGGGGGGAGTCCACGAGGACGTGGACCACCGAGAGGACGTGGGGGAGGATGTCCTCAACGATGGCGTACCTCTCCTCGAGCCGGAAGTCCGTCTTCGAGCCGTAGCTCCGCAGGTTGTTGTCGAAGCTCAGGGAGATCTTGGTTATCTTCCCTATCTCGCCCGCCTCTAGGATCTTCTCCGCGGTCTCCAGGGCGGGGGTGAAGCCGTAGTTGTGGAGAGGCATCACCACTAGGCCCTTGTCCCCCTGGGCCTCCATGATGCGCTCACAGCCCTCAACGCTCCTGGAAAGGGGCTTCTCGCATAGAACGTGCTTCCCCGCCTCCAGGGCCTCAACGACCATGTCCTCGTGGAAGCGGGGCGGGGTGTTGACGGCCACGGCGTCCACGTCGGGATCCGCAAGAAGCTCCCCGTACTCCAGGCATCCCCTCGCCGCCCCGCACTTGTCCCTGACCGCCTCCATCCGGGACTCGTCCATGTCCGCCACGGCGGCCACCGATACCCCCTCAACCACCTCTATCGCCCTGAGGTGGAACATGGTGGTCACCCTGCCGCAGCCGACGATGCCCAGACGGAGCATTTCAAGACAGAGAGGGCTCCAGCGATTAAAGGTCTACCGTTTCCAGCCTAGGGCTGGGTGACCTCCCCCAGCCTCTCCACGAGGCCCACCTGGAGGCGGATGTACTCCCCGTCGCCGATCCAGCCCTCGCGCCTCATCTCCACGAGACCCGCCATGATCCCGTCCATCGCTCCCCGGCTCCTGAAGACGTTGAGCCCCTCCTCCCTCCCCTGATAGGCATCGGAGATCTCCCCTTTCCTGCCCAGGTCCTTCACGGCCCTCTCCAGGTGCCTGTCAAGGAAGAGCCCCCGGGGCCTGATGAGGGTGTTCATCTTCCCCTCCAGGTTCTCGGCCAGCATCCTCCTCAGCCTGTTGAAGAGGCCCTGGGCCTCCCCCACGACAACGGGGGGGTGGAAGTCGAATCTACTCTCGCCGAACCTGAAGACGTAGAAGGGGACGTGGATCTCGGCCTCCTCGGCGTCCAGCTTCACCCGGGCCCTCGACAGCGACTCCGTCCGCCCCCTCTTCTTCTTGATGAGGGAGTCCATCATCCGTGAGACGACGTCGGCCTCCCTCTCGATCTCCGCCCGCAGGTCCAGCCAGCCCTGGACCTCCTTCTGGCCCTTGGACTCCTCCTCCCTGACCGCCCTCTCCTCGACGCGGACCTCCGAGGCCACCTTGCCCCGGACCTCCTTGACCTCATCCCTGTGGACCGTCTCGAGCTCCTTGATGGCCTCCTCCATCTCCCCGAGCCGGGTCATCAGCTCGTCGAAGGCCTCCCTCTGCTCCCTCACAGCCTGGGGGTCACCCTCCCCCCTCAGCCTCTCAAGCCTGCTCTCCATCCTGTTCAGCCGCCTCCTACGCTTCGTCCTCTCCTCCCGGAGGGGAGCCACGTTCTTGCTGAAGGACGCCCTCATCTTATCCAGGTCCTTCTTGAGGGCCCTCTCGAGCCTGGCCCTCTTCCTGTTCGACCGCGTCTCAACCTTCGCCACAGCCTTGGCGCTGGAATCCCGAACGTTCTCCACCTCCTCGTCCAGGACCTTCCTGACGACATTCAGGGCCTTACCTAGCCCGGCCTTGGCCTTGGATAGGGTCCTCACGTCCCTGTCGATATCCTTCCCGATGGAGTCCAGTTGGCTGAAAATGGCCCTGACATCCCGGGCTTTAAGCACAGGCTGGAAGACCTTAGAGCTGTCGTACTCCTGGAACTCCTGCGCGCTCTGGAGGAGGGCCTCCACCTCCTCGGGCTTCCCGGGTTTCGAGAC
>CAYONH010000263.1:0-2770 GCA_964405275.1 uncultured Candidatus Bathyarchaeia archaeon
CGGATGTCAAGGAGAAGATGATGGACGACATCGGCATCAAGTCCATCGACGAGCTCTACTCTGACGTTCCGGAGGAGCTGTTATACACTGGTACATTGGATATCCCTGGCCCCTATACGGAGTGGGAGGTCAGGAGGGAGGTCTCGGGGATCCTTGAGAAGAACACGAGTCTACTGTGTCCCCCCTTCCTTGGAGGGGGCGTCTGGCCCCACTACGTTCCGGTGGTCGTCGACGAGATAGTCCACCGAGCCGAGTTCCTCACGAGTTACACCCCGTACCAGCCCGAGATAACCCAGGGCATGCTCCAGGTGATCTTCGAGTATCAGAGCCTGCTTTGTGAGCTTTTAGGAATGGATGTGGGCAACGCCTCGATGTACGACTGGGCCTCGGCCCTGGGGGAGGCAGCGAGGATGACCAGCAGGCTGACGAGGAAGGGCACGTTCCTCGTCCCCTCCATCATCAGCCCCTCCAGGTTAGCCGTGTTGAAGTCATACGCAGAACCCGCAGGGATAAAGACGGTTCAGGTCGACTACGATAAGACCACTGGTCTCCTTGACGTGGAGGACCTCAAGGAGAATATGGACGATGACACGGCAGGGGTCTACATAGAGAACCCCTCCTACCTTGGTTTCATCGAGGAGAACGTCGAGGACATCGCAGAGGTGGCCCACGACTCCAAGGCATTGTTCGTCGTCGGAGTGGACCCAATCTCCCTGGGCCTCATCAAGCCTCCTGGGGAGTACGGCGCGGATCTGGTGATAGGGGAAGGGCAGCCCCTCGGTAACCACATGAACTACGGAGGGCCGCTTCTAGGCCTGTTCGCGTGCAAGAGCGATCCCAAGATGATCCGGCAGATGCCGGGGCGGCTCATAGGCCTCACTGAGGCCCTGGACAGCCCCAAGAGGGGGTTCACCATGACCCTGCAGACGAGGGAGCAGCACATCAGGAGGGAGAAGGCCACCTCCAACATCTGCTCCAACCAGGCGCTCTGTGCAGCCGCGGGGGCCGTCTACCTGTCCCTCATGGGACCTCAGGGAATGAAGGAGCTGAGCGAGGTCGTCGCCAGCAGGGCACGGTACGCCATCAGGAGGATCAACAACCTCCCGGGTGTTAGGGCGCCCATATTCAGCAGCTTCCACTTCAAGGAGTTCACCGTACGCTTCAGCGGTATCACCGTAGAGGAGGTTAATCGCGGGCTTCTTGACAGGCAGATGCAAGGAGGTAAGAGCCTTGTAAACGAGTTCCCTGACCTTGACGAGACCGCCCTGTACTGCGTAACTGAACTCCACACGAAGAAGGACATAGATCGCCTCGTCTCAAGCCTGGCGGAGGTGCTGGAGGGATGACATTGCGGAAGTACAGGCAGGCTGACTGGGAGGAGCCCCTCATCTTCGAGCTCGGGAGAGAGGACCGGGTGGGCTTCGACGTGCCATCGCTGGAGCCCGAGCTGATCGACGCGGTGGCTGATATCACTGAATTTGTCCCGAATGGGATGCTCAGGACTAAGCCAGCTGGGCTTCCCGAGGTATCCGAGATCGAGGTTCTCCGCCACTTCATCCACCTCTCACAGATGAACTATGGCGTGAGCTCTGGGATCATCTATCCCCTCGGGAGCTGCACGATGAAGTACAACCCCGTGGTGAACGAGGTCCTCGCGGGTCATCCGAAGATGACGGAGGTGCACCCGGAACAGGACGAGTCCTCCGTTCAGGGTACGCTCGAGTTCCTGTATAAGCTCAAATCTGGATTCCTGGAGGTGACGGGCATGGACGACGGGACACTCCAGCCCGCAGCGGGAGCCCACGGAGAGTACACCGGTATCCTGCTAATTAGAGCCTACCACGAGGACCATGGGGAGCTGGACTCACGCACTGAGATCATCATCCCCGACTCAGCGCACGGGACGAATCCTGCAAGCGCGATAATGGCTGGGTATAAGACAGTTGAGATACCCTCCAACGAGGACGGAGGCGTAGATCTGGAGGCATTGAAGAGCGTCGTGGGCCCTCAGACAGCAGGCATGATGCTCACCAACCCCAACACGTTGGGCATCTTCGATGAGAACATAGCTGAGATTGCGGCTATCATCCACGAGGTTGGGGGCCTCATGTACTACGACGGGGCCAACCTGAACGCCGTCATGGGGAAGTGCAGACCGGGTGATATGGGGTTCGACGTCGTCCACGTCAACCTACACAAGACATTCTCGACGCCCCACGGCGGTGGAGGCCCGGGCTCGGGTCCCGTCGGTGTGAAGGCGTTACTGGCGGACTACCTCCCTGTCCCTGACATAGTCGAGTCGGATGGCATCTACAGTTTGAGCTACGACAAGCCCAAGACGATCGGGAAGGTCCACGGCTACCACGGAAACACGAACGTCATGTTGAAGGCCTACACCTATATGCTGTCGCTCGGCGGGGAAGGGCTAAAGGAGGCTTCAGAGCTCGCTGTGCTCAACTCCAACTACGTAGCCTACAAGCTGAAGGAGTTGAGAGGCCTCTCCCTCCCATTCGGAGAGGGTAAATGGCGCATGCATGAGGCCGTGTTGAGCGCCGCTGAGATGGCCGCCGACACTGGGGTCAGGGCCCTCAACGTCTCAAAGAAGCTCCTCGACTACGGGATCCACGCCCCCACGACCTACTTCCCTCTCATCGTCCCTGAGGCCCTGATGGTCGAGCCGACGGAGACGGAGCCCATCGAGGCGCTGGACGAGTTCATCGAGGCTGTCAAGGAGATCTCGGAGCTAGCCTATTCAGACCCCGAAGAAGTA
>CAYONH010000264.1:0-2768 GCA_964405275.1 uncultured Candidatus Bathyarchaeia archaeon
CTGCTTGGGGAGGCCGCTTATGAGGAGGTGCTCTGCGGAGTTGCTCGGGGCCACGGCGAGGAAGACGGCGTCCTCCCGGCGGGTGATCGCGGAGACCTTGAACAGGTTCCTCGTGGACCTGCCGCTGATGTAGCCCGTGTACTCCGTGAAGGGCCCCTCGTCCTCCTCCTCGAGCCGTATCTCCCCCTCCAGCACTATCTCGGCCTGCGCGGGCACGGGGATGTCGACGGTCTCGCAGTTGACCACCTCGATGGCTTCACCTAGGAGGGCTCCAGCCCTGTGGTACTCATCGGTGATCTTCGCCGCGGCCGCCAGGTAGAGGGACGGGTGGGCTCCGATGAATACGGCCACCTCCATGGGGGCTCCTTTGGCCTTGGAACTCTCCAGGTACCTCCACATGTGCCCCCTGGAGTGGAAGCTCACCCCGAAGCTGTCCCTCCCCTTCAGGTGCATCCTGACGTAGGAGAGGTTCACCTCCTCGGGGTCGTCGGGGTTCCGGGCCGCCATCAGCCCCGCCGTGACGTACCTCCCCCCGTCCTCCCTGTAGAACAGCGGTATCGGGAGGGATGCCAGGTCGACTTCTCCGTTCCTGAGGATGACGTCCTTCACTGGACCCGTTCCAACCCGTTTGGGCGGAACCTCCTGATCGAAGAGCCCGTTCCACGCGTCGTAGAACTCCAGCCTGCTGCCGTCCACGTAGGGAGCGCCCTTCAGCCCCAGGGCGATCCTGTCGACGTGCCCGAACAGGTTCACGAGGAGGGGCATGGAGTAGTCCTTCACGTCCTCGAAGAGGAGGGCAGGATTCTTCCTCTGCCTCTCCATCTCGGCAACCCGCGCCGTGACCTCGTATCGCCAGTCGACCTGCTCCTTCACCGACACGAGTTGGTCGGGCAAGGTCTCACGGAGCTTCTCCAGGTACGTCCTCAGGCTGTGCATGGTCTCAAAGAAGCCCGTGTGAATAAAGAACTTGCGAGCTTCAGTCACCCTTATCTGGGCTTGCACTGACATGTTCTGAGAATGAATCCCTGGTTGATCCTGGGCCCGGCGGGGATGGTCGCCGTTGGCCTGGCGGCGATAGTATATTGGAGGAGGCGGACGGGTGCACCCCTGAGGCTCTTCCTCCAGGGGGGTCTCTGGTGGGGGGTTGCCATTGCTCCCAAGATTGTCATGGACGTCTACATTACTCCCGGATTCTCTTCATGGCTGTTCAACAGTCTGGGCCTGGTCGCCACTCTGCTGGTTATTGGATTGTACGTGGGCCTCAGGACGGGTCTCTTCGAGAGCGCGGTCGTCCTCCTCGCCTTCAACAGGGAGGGGCTCAACGACCTCGACCTGGACGGGGCGATAGCCTTCGGCATCGGCTTCGGAGCCCTCGAAGCCATGTTCCTCGGAGTTCCCTCCCTGATCCAGATAGCCGCATTCAACCTCAACCCAAGCTTGGTCGAGTCGCTCACCCTTGACCAGCTGATGCAGGTACTAGTCCAGCTCAACGCGCCGACATGGGTGGTAGGAGCTCCCATATTAGAGAGGGGATTCACCCTGCTGGCCCACGTCTACGCGACTCTGCTCGTCTACAAGGGCGTGAGGCATGGGGACTCCAGATCCTTGCTGATGGCCGTTGCCTACAAGGGTGCCCTGGATGCCATGGTACCCTTCCTGCAGTGGCTCCTCAGCAGCGGGGGCTTCGGCATGGTCTACGTCGTCGAGGTCTGGGTGGTCGTCATGGGCTTGGTGGGGCTCTGGGGGAGCCGGAGGCTGATAAAAGAGATGTCGAATCAGGGTGCCTCGGGGTCTCCAGATGAGTAGAACGCGTAAAAGATATGAACCGTGACGGACGCCTACCCTACAGGTTCTATTTATGAGCGAACGTTTCATCGGCAGTAGCCCCCTGGAAGGCCTGCCCCTCCTGAGGAACCACCGCAGGAGGAGGGTCTCGAGCCACGACCCCACCGGCGCAAACGTGGACTTCATCAACGTCCCCCCCGGGGAGAGGTTCACGATGGCGGAGATCGAGGGGGCAGGCTGCGTCAAGCACATCTGGGTCACCCTGGGCTGCCCCGACCGCTGGCACCTGAGGAAGATACTCCTCAGGATGTACTGGGACGGGGAGGACGACCCCAGCGTGGAGGCCCCCATCGGGGACTTCTTCGGCCTAGGCCACGGGATCACAAGGAACTTCACCTCCGTGCCCCTGGAGATGTCCCCCGAGAGCGGGAGGGCCCTCAACAGCTGGTGGCCGATGCCCTTCGGCGACGGGGCCCACATCGAGGTGGAGAACCAGTGCGACGTGGAGATCGAACGCCTCTACTACTACGTCGACTACGAGGAGCACGCCGAGCCCCAGCAGGGGATGGGCCGGTTCCACGCCTGGTGGAACAGGCAGAACCCCACCCCCGGTATCGACTACAGCGAGCCCTTCGACGTGGGGGAGATCAAGAGGCAGGAGAACGTCACCGGGGAGGGCAACTACCTGATCCTGGAGGCCGAGGGGAAGGGCCACTACGTGGGCTGCCACCTCGACCACCACAACCTCCTGGAGACCGATGAGTTCAACTGGTACGGCGAGGGGGACGACATGATCTTCATCGACGGCGAGGAGCTCCCCAGCATCGTAGGCACCGGCACCGAGGACTACTACAACCTGGCGTGGTGCCCCACCCAGCCCTACGACGGCCCCTACCACGGCCTCCCCCTCCCCGGGGGGCCCAACTGGAGCGGCAAGATCAGCTGGTACAGGTACCACATCCTCGACCCCGTCTACTTCGAGA
>CAYONH010000265.1:0-2766 GCA_964405275.1 uncultured Candidatus Bathyarchaeia archaeon
GGAGTGATTTGAACACTCGGCACCCCGGTCTTCATTTATCTAGGTACTGTACTAATTCAGATAGCCGTTTAATGATGATATCGGCTTCTACGTCACGTTCGTTTCTTCTTATGTAGGCGGCTTTCATTCCAGCCTTCTTCGCACCCCAAACATCAGCATAGGGATCGTCTCCTACGTGGAGACTCTGTTCAGGCTTCACGTTGAGTTTCAATAACGTTGTGTGGAATATCGAGGGATGCGGCTTCATGTAGCCGTGTTCATAAGAGAGGGTGATCACGTCGAAGAACGACTGCACCTCGCGTCGTCTCTCAGGGAGCCACCGCCAATGAGTGTTGCTTATCAACCCAAGCTTGTAGCCCAGATCCTTCAAGCGGAGGAGTGTTCCCTTGGCGTCTTGATACCACGTCAACCGTCGCGTAAACAGTCCATGATCTACCGAGGCCTTCACTATCTCGGCTAGCTCAGAGTCGCAGTGCTCAGAGTCGAGAAGAGCTTTGAGAACCAACTCGTCCAGTGTCGTCTCAATGAAGGTTTCTCGCTCATTCTTTCGATATTTTTCATCTTGCTCAGCGTATTTTTCGAGGAATAACCCCTCATCGAGATCAATGCGCGTCTTCAGGGACCTAACGATAGGGCGAATGACATCTTCCTGGTTTTCCATCACGGAGAACTTGAGAGTATTATAATGATCGAAGGTAACAGCCTCCAAATCTTCGAACCCTTCTACGCAGTACTCAGTCATTTTCATCACGGTAGAATTTTGGTGCCGCTGGAGTGATTTGAACACTCGGCACCCCGGTCTTCAGCCGGGCGCTCTCCCAGGCTGAGCTACAGCGGCGAACGTAATAGCACACAACCAAAGTTCATATAAACCTTTATGGTCCACCCAGACGAGCCAAGCAACCCCGAAGAACACCCCTCCCCAAACACACAGCTCCAAGAGCAGAGCCCCAGCGAGATACAGGAAAATATGTAATTCTACGAAAAAATACACCCGTTAAACGATTCCACGACCCCTTACAGTAAGAGGACCCGAAAAAACGCTCATAAAAAATAGGGGGGGGTCAAGCGTCTGAGCGAGAATAACACGCCATTCACCTGAAGGAACCCGAAAACACCCTAAAACCGAAACCATTCATACCAAAAGGAGCACCTATTCATACCAAAAACGCGCCCCTTAGATGCTGAATCCTCCAAACGATCCGTACATCCCACCCATGGACAAGTGAACTACCCCCACCATACCCCAAGGGACTTCACACCAACGACACAAAGCGTAAACCCCCAGACGCTTATCCCCTGCCAGCCACACGCGGAGACCCGCCACAGCTTTTATAAAACCCCCCTCCGTCCAACATGAACACAATGCAGCGACGCGAGGGCATGCGAGACCAAATCCTCAACGGAGACATCCTCAAGACAACCCTCACCCTCGCCTGGCCCGTCATGCTCTCCAACGCATTCCAGACAGTCTACAACCTCACGGACGCCTACTGGCTCGGCAAGCTAGGACCGGAAGCCGTCGCAGCACCCTCCCTCAGCTGGCCCATCATGTTCCTCCTAATCTCCCTATGCGCAGGCTTCGCCATCGCAGGCCTCTCCATGGTCTCCCAGTACGTCGGCGCAGGCGAGATGGAGAAAGCCAACAAGGCCGCCGGACAGCTCTACACAATCTTCATAGCCGCCTCCCTCATCGTCTCCGTCACAGGCTACCTCGGCGCAGGAGCCATCCTCAGGCTCATAAACGTCCCCGAGGGCATACTCCCCATCGCCACCAGCTACCTCAAGATCACGTTCCTGGGCATACCCTTCATGTTCCTCAGCTTCGGATTCCAGGCCCTCCTCAGAGGATACGGCGACACCAGAACCCCCATGATCCTCTCCGTCTCCTCCGCCGTCCTCGACACAATCCTGGACCCGTTCTTCGTATTCGGCTGGTGGGGCCTCCCGGCCATGGGAGCCTCGGGCGCGGCCCTCACCACCGTGATGACCAGGGGGCTATCCGGGCTCATAGGGATGTACCTCATATTCACGGGAAAGGTGGGCCTCAAGATCAGCCCGAGAGACCTAAAACCAGACTGGACTTTCATGAGGAAGATCATAACCATAGGATTCCCGGCCTCCATCGGCCAGAGCGGGACGGCCCTGGGTATGACAGTGCTCACGGCCATGATCTCCACGGAGGACAGGGTCCTCGGGGGCATGGGCTACCTCCTCAGCGCCTACGGCATCGGAAGCCGCATCTCGAGCCTCATCCAGATCGCCATCATGGGGGGCACAAGCGCCCTGTCCACCATGGTCGGACAGAACATAGGGGCCAACAACTTCCAGAGGGTGAACCAGGTCATACGCAGGCTGTTCACCGCCTTCATCGCCATCTCAGCAGTCGAGAGCGCCATCATCTACATATTCAGGGGCCCCATCTACAGGTTCTTCATAACGGACCCCAACGTGGTCAGCCTCGGGGCCACGTACATCAACTACTTCGTGCCGTTCTTCCCCTTCTTCACTGTCTTCCAGCTCTCCATGAGCGTCCTCCAGGCAGCCGGGAGGACGAAGGCGGCCATGGCCCTCTCCCTCGTGAGGCTCTGGGGGATGCGCATACTCATCGCCTCCATCCTGTACTACGTCCTACACATGGGCGCCGTGGGCATCTGGCTGGGACTAGCGATCGGAAACGTGCTGTCGGCTTTCCTCGCATTAGCGTACATCAGCAGGGGCAACTGGCAGCAGAGGATCATCGACTAGTCACGCCTCATTAACACC